>QHUF01000095.1 GCA_003221075.1 Gemmatimonadota bacterium | reverse complement strand
GGCCCCACTGATCCACCGGCCGGGAGTCGTCATTTGCGGCTTGGTGTGCGCCGTGGTTACGTCGACCGCGGCGCAGCAAGCACATCGCGAGACGGCCGCGCTTACCGATGCGGAGCGTGCCGGTTTACTGCTCGACAAGAGCGTGCTGCGACATCCATCCTTCGGCTTCGTTGTACCGCTACCCAGTCCGCGCTTTGTGCCCGACGCGGAAACGCAGGAGGCCGTGCGCGAGACGCTGGGACGTCATGATCTGTTCGCATGGGCGTTTCGCGTTCCTGACGATTCCTTCTTCAGTGTGACGGTAATCGTGTACAAGGGGTTCGACGGCACCCAGGAAGGCTTCCGGCGCTTCTTCACGGAGATTATGCCTTCAGGTCGCGCAGAGGACGAGCCGATCTACAGAGACAGCGTGTACTGGGAGGGGCAGCGGCGAGAGTACCGTCTCTTCTCCCAGGACAGCCGCGGCGTCACGACAAACGAGCGCTGTATTCCATCACCGCAGCCGCGGAAGCCGGGCGTGATCGCTTGCGTGCTGTTAGCGGGTGGAGATCCCAACCAGATCAAGATCGTCCGAGACGGGCTACGATTCACCGGAGGCGGACCATGAGGCGTCAGCCTCCCGTTCTCTGCTACCATCGTATCGGCGGCCCGCTCGAGCTGGGCGTTACTCGGGTGGGCCGGTCCGTCTTTGCGCGGCAAATGACCGCGTTGGCGCAGGCTGGATGGCGGACGCTCACGCTGGACGACTTTGCGCGTCGGAACAACGACGTAGGGGCGCAGCATGCTGCGCCCCTACACAATCCCCCATCGCGCGAATTCCTCTTGACCTGCGACGACGGCTACGCCTCCCTCGTCGACTCCGCGTATCCCATTCTCGCGGACCTCGGCTTCACGGCCACCACCTTCCTTATTACAGACTACGTCGGGAAGGTGAATACCTGGGACGTGCAATACACCTGGAATCGCCTGCAACACCTGAGTTGGCCCCAGATCGAGCAGTGGCACGCGCGTGGGTTCGAATTCGCCTCGCATAGCGCGACCCATCGCCGGCTCACGTGGCTGGATGATGCGGCGATCGAAACGGAGCTTCGAGGCTCGCGTAAGACCCTGACCGCGCGTCTCGGCGCGGAAGCCGGCCGGGCAATCGCCTATCCATTCGGCGCCGTCGATACGCGCATCCTGCGGCATGCTCGGAACGCCGGCTATGAGCTCGGGTTCGCAGGAGTGAAGGGAAGCGGAGAAGCGCTATGCCGGTCGCGGGTGCCGGTCTATTTCTGGGATCGAGGCGACGTGCCGTTCGGGCTGCGAACTGATGCACTCGGATCATTGGGGAGATTCGTTGGGCACGCGGCCAATCGGTGTGCTGTTGGGACGTCGGTGATGCAGGGGCTCGGGGCTAGGGCCTGGGGCCTCGGAACGTCACTTCCTAACCCCGAGGCCCGAGGCCCGAAGCCCTAGACAAAGAACCGCGCCGCTACGGGAATCAGCTGCGGATGCCTGATCAGCGCGTGGGTGAAGACCCTGCCGAGTGTCCGCTTTGCCGCTGGAATCTTGTTCACGGTGCGCGCCAGTTTATTGAAAGACGCATCGTCGACATTCTCGAGCGCCTGTTTGATGCGGTAGTACTTGAGGTGATCCTCGCCGAGGAGCTGCATCCAGGCGTCATGATACGCCGCCAAGCGCCGCTCGCTCGTGTCACCGGCGCAGATCGCGGCTGCCGCGGTGCGGCCGGCCAGGCGTCCCGCCTTCATCGCGTTGACGATCCCGCCCCCTGAAAGGGGATTGATCATGTGCGCGGCATCCCCCGCGACCATCACGCCGTCCGCATACGTCTTCTTGATCGTCGTATGCACGATGACACCGCCGACCGTGTAGCCGGTGCGGGCGCCGTTCGGAAAACGTCGGGCGATCCACGCGTCCAGGTACTCGCGCGCGTTGCGGCCATTGGTCTTCAACGCAACGAGCCCCAGACCAACGTTGGCCACGCCGACCGCTTTGGGGAAAATCCAGGCATAGCCACCGGGCGCGATGGCATTGCTGAACTGCAAGTAAATCGCGTCGGGATTGAAATCGATCCCTTGGAGCACGTACTGTGCGCATGACTCCATATCACGCGCAGGAACGCGGGTGTCGAGTCCGGCCCAGCGACCGACCATCGTTTCGACGCCATCGGCCCCGATGACGATGCGCGTGCGGTAAAGCTCGTCCCTCCCGCGCTCCTTCACGCGCACGTGCCAACGTCCATCACCGTTGCGCGACATGCCGGTCGCTTCGGCGCCGACGAGCACCTGCGCACCGGACGCTGCTGCTTCGGCCGCGAGATGCGCGTCGAACCGCGTTCGGTCGAGAATCCAGCCGAGGCCGCAGTCGGCGAGCACTACCTCGGTGTCATCGGGCGCCTGGAAAATGACGTCGGTGATCCGCCGGGATACCCAGTCAGCGCCGTCGGGATCGGCGAACTCGCGCAGACCGGCGTGGCCGACGCCTTCGGCACAGCGCACGGGGGACCCGACCGCCCTGTCGCGTTCGAGCAACACGACGTCGAGCTGGCGCGCCGCCTGCTTCGCATGTCGGGCGGCAACCGCCCCGGCCGGCCCGGCGCCCACTACCAGGACGTCGACGTCAGGCATGAGAGGCGGGGGCTAGGGATCGGGGGTTGGGGGCTAGGGCAGTCATTCCCAACGCACCTACGGGGCAGGGCGCTATGCACTTCTCGCAGCCTGTACACGTCGCGCCGTCCACGGTTAGGACGTTCAACTCAAGATGAATCGCTTCTGGTGGGCAGAGCGGTAAACAGAGGCCGCAACGGTCGCACACCGCCAGGTCCACCACGGCAATTGTGTCGGGCGTCACGCGACGCATGGGCGAAAGCCTAGCCGGGCCGGAAAGGGCCGTCAAGCTTCATCCTTGCTTGAGGTTACGCATTTCATTACCTTGTGCCCGTTCGCATCAACCCGCCTCACTCTAATACCGACGATCACGTGCCACCAAGCTGGCTGAATTTCAAAATGGGTGCATGGAGCCCGGCGAACGAAATCGCCGTGGACCTTGGCACAGCTAACACTCTCGTCTACGTCCGCGGCGAAGGGATCGTGTTGAACGAACCCTCCGTTGTGGCAATCGAAAAAGCAACCGGCAAAGTCAAAGGCATCGGCCTCGAAGCGAAGCGCATGCTCGGCCGCACGCCTGACGGCATTCTCGCCGTTCGCCCCCTGAAGGACGGCGTCATCGCCGACTTCGACGTGACGGAGAAGATGCTGCGCTTTTTCCTCAAGACCATCATCGACCGCCATCTGTTTCGGGTGCGTCCGAAAGTCATCGTGTGTGTGCCGAGCGGCATCACCGAAGTGGAGAAGCGCGCGGTGCGCGACTCCGCGCAGTCGGCGGGCGCCAAGGAAGTCTACATGGTGGCCGAACCGATGGCCGCGGCGATCGGCGTGGGACTTCCCGTCGAAACGCCCACGGGCAACATGGTGATCGACATCGGCGGCGGGACGACGGAGATCGCGGTGATCGCGCTGTCGGGCATCGTCTCCGACACGTCGATCCGCACGGGCGGGGACGAGCTCGATCAGGCCATCGTGCAGTTCATGCGCAAGAATTACAACTTGCTGATCGGCGAGCCGACGGCGGAGCAGATCAAGATTCAGATCGGCTCGGCGGCGCCCATCGGCGAAGAGCGCGAGATGGAAGTGAAAGGGCGCGACCTCGTGTCGGGAATTCCCAAGATCGTGCGCGTCCATTCGAGCGAGATTCGCGAGGCGGTGCAGGAGCCGATTCAACAGATCGTCGACGCGGTGCGGCGCGCCCTCGAAATCACACCGCCCGAGCTCGCGTCCGACATCGTGGACCGCGGCATCGTGATGACCGGCGGCGGCGCCTTGATTCGCGGACTCGACCTGCTCCTGCAGCAGGAAACGGGGTTGCCGATTCACCTGGACGAGGACCCCATGACCTGCGTGGTGCGTGGGGCGGGGCGTATCCTCGACGCTCCGGAGAAGTACCGCAACGTTTTGACCACGTAGTCGCATGGCGATCGGAACGGATCGCTATGCGTCCCGGGGCGACACGCTGCTGTTCATCCTCTGCGTGGGGCTGTCGATCGCCGCGCTGAGCCTTCCCGATCAATGGCGTGACCCGCTCGCCCAGGGATTGCGCCAGAGTGTGCTCGCGCCCTTCCTGTTTCTGCAGCGCCAGACCGAGCTGCTCGCGGCGGCGCGGTACCGGTACGACGCGGTCGTGGCGCAGCGCGATTCCGTGGCCCTCGCCGCCACCTTCGTCCCTGAGCTCCGCAGCGAGAACGCGCGGCTGCGCGGCCTCCTGGGTCTCACCGCCCGTCTGGGCGGCGGCTATGTCCCCGCGGAAATCCTGCATCAGCCCGAACCGACCAACCCGCTCAGCTTCGTGGTGTCGGCGGGGAAGCGGGAAGGGGTGCGGCCGCTCTCGGCCGTGATCAGCCCCGAGGGGCTCGTGGGCTTGGTCGCGTCGGTGGACGAGCATACCAGCGTCGTCCTGAGCTGGGCACACCCCGAGTTTCGCGCCAGCGCGGTCGCCAGGGACGGCAGCGTGGTCGGGATCGCCGCGCCCCATGGTGCGGAAGGGCCCAGGGTCTGGCTGCTCGAGCTGCAGGGCGTGTTGTATCGCCAGCAGGTGCCGGCCGGGACGGTCATCGTGACGTCCGGCCTCGGTGGCGTGTTTCCGCGCGGCATCCCGATCGGCGTGGTGATCGGTCCGGCCGGCGAAGAGAAGGGGTGGGGACGCACCTACCTCGTCCGACCCATGATTCATCCGGCCGAGCTGTCGCATGTGATGATTCTGACATCTTCGCGTCCCGCGGGGTCTGATTTGCGCAACGCGTTCACCGTTCCAGACAGCACACTTCCCAACGAGGTACCGCCACGATGAGACGGACCGATCGGTACCGCTACCCGATCCTCATGATCGTGCTCGTCGTCCTGCAGTTCACCGTGCGCAGCCATCTGGGCGGCGATCGCGTGGCGCCTGACTTTCTGCTGCTGGCGTTGCTCATCTACACGATCCGGGCGGAACCGGGAAAGAGCGCCGCTGCGGGATTCGTGCTCGGCTTGCTGCGGGACGCGCTGACGCCCGCGAGCTTCGGAGCGGGAGCGCTGGCGCACACGCTCGTCGGCTTCATGTCGTCGTGGGCGAAGGCCGTGTTTTTTGCCGAGCACGTCTTCGTCAAGGGATGTCTGTTTTTCGCCGGCACGTGGCTGCGCAACTTCATCGTGCTGGTCGTCTCGGGCCGGTTGCAGAGCTCCCAGGTCGCCTGGGAGCTGCTGGTGTGGTCGCCGTTGCAGAGTCTGACGACCGCGATGGTTGGTGTCGTGGTGTTCTCGCTCTTCCGCCACTGGCTGTCGCCCCGGCGGCCGGGCGCCACGGGCGCTCTGGGGGCGTCGGCGTGAACGCCTTTCATCCGCACCTCCTCGATCGCCGCCTGGGCGTGGCGCGGACGGGAGTGTGGATCGTGCTGGGCATCATGGTGATGGCGTTCTTCCGCACGCAAATCCTCGGGCACGGCAAGTATCAGCTGCAGTCGGAGACGAATCGGTTGCGGCCGATTCCGCTCCCCGCGCCCCGCGGCGTCATCTACGATCGCAATGGTCACGTGCTGGCGGAGAACGTGCCGGGGTACACCGTGTCGCTGCTGCCCGGCCCCGAAGCGAACCTTCGC
>QHUF01000159.1 GCA_003221075.1 Gemmatimonadota bacterium | reverse complement strand
AACGTATCGCGCGCCCGGCGGCCGTGCGCCACCTGCAGCAGGGGCATAGGATCCAGCTGATGGCGCTCGGCCCAGCGACGCCACGTGCGTTCGACCACGGAGCGAGAATCGACCAGCACGCCGTCGAGATCGAAGAGCAACGCCTTGCAGCGAAATTCCAACGTCACGCAGTGCCCGCTTGAGCAACCGGAGAGCGCAGGCAGTAGATCGCCCCCTCCATATCGCTCACCATCGCATAGATCTGGCCGTCGTCGATATCCACCAGTCCGCAATTGAACAGGCTGTCGTCGGTATAGATGTTGTGGAGTCGTCGTCCCGTGGCGGGATCGATGATTCCCAGTCCGCCGATCCGAGACTCGTACAGCAACCCTGAGTCCTGATGAAATCGAATTCCGACGACGAACTCCGCGGCTTCGACCTCGAAGAGCTGCAACCCTCCCTTGAATGCAACCATCTTCGGCAAATCAGCAGGAGGGTCGTTCCGCTTTCGTCGCGTCACCCCCATCCCAGGATGGAGCACGGCGATCAAAGCGTCATCGCAGAGTGCGACTGCACGGACGTCCAGCGACGGCCAGTTCTTGTGGAAATCGATCTCGCCCGTTGCCGCATCGAGCCCATAGATCGAATTGCTGGTCGTGGCGAAGACCGTGTCGCCCTGAGACAGAACCTCCGAAATGCATGGTCCGTCGATTGATTGGTCCCAAACCATACGGCCGGTCGCGATGTCGTAGGCGACGATGACGCCAGCGTTACAACCCATCACGACGACTTCATCGTGAATCGCCGCCGTGGCGTTCGCCTGGTTGTTCTCGCGTGGCGAGAGCTTCTGGCTCCACAGCGGCTTGCCGGACGGTGCATCGAGGCAGTGAAACATCCCGGCGCGATCGCCGATAAAGACCCGGCCGCGATGATAGGTCGGCGCCGAGTACATCGTCTCCGAACCTTTGAGTGGAGAGAACGACCAATGCAGGGTCCCCCTCGCTGCGTCCAGGCAATACAGGGTCCCGCTCGACTTCGCGAAGACCCTGCCACCGTCATGAACGACCTGCGCTCCGGCATATCCGTCCAGAGTGAACGACCATTGGGGCTCGGCCGATGCCTTGTGCACGGCGTAGATCGTGCGCGCGGAGAACACCGACGCGACGACCGAGTCGCCGATGACCAGCGGATTGGGATGGTGAGTGTGGGGAGGAAGGACAGCCGTGCGGCCATCCGGCACCACATGCTTCCACACCTGCAGCGTTCCAAGGAGGTGCTGCTGGCCCGCTTCCGGCTGTTCGATTTCGTCCACTCGACCGTTCCTAAGGGAGCCGACCCGACCTGCGAAACGTGCCACAGGTGAGCGTATCGGTCGATTGACCGAGCACCGGTCGGCGTTGATCGACCGCGGCAGTATCGGACGCAGTGCGCGCTGCCTCATAGGCGCGCTCGCAATCACGTCGCTGCAGCAAGTTGGTCGGTGCCTTCCGCGTCTGCACGAACCAGAGGATCAGGGCCACGATGACGATGAGACCGCCGAGTTGGCCAGCCCACGCGCCTCGCTTCCTGCCCGAATCTTCGTCCACCGGACTAGCTCGCAGCTCCTAGCGCACTCGGATAGCAGTCAGAAAAGCCCCCGAACCTTCCGGCGCCGTGTAGATGCGAAGCGTGTCGCCGTGAACATCCACATAGAACGTATTGAGGTAATGCTGCAGCACGTAATCCGCGGGAATGCCTTGACAGTTCGGCTCGCCGTTTGAGCCCATGTTGTGTTGTCGTACGACCAGCCGCGAAGGTCCGGACTCCACCGAGAACGTGCCGGTCAGCATCTGCTTGCCGCTGCTGACCAACATCGTCCCGTCGTCCCGGAACTCCATGGAGGCCTTCATGCACGGCTCGTGCGACTCTTTGTCACCCTGGCTGCGCCACAGACCAATGAGCTCTTTGGTGGACGACGGCCGCTGGGGTGGCTGGCACCCCAGCGTAACGAGGAGGACGACGCAGAGGCCGCGCATGGCTCCAGGATAACGTCGAACGGCTTTAGGATGCGCCCGGACCGGGTGGGGTACGGCGGCGGCGAACGACCATCAGGACCACGACCAGCACGACGATGACGATCAGTCCCAGTTGCCAGGTCACGTTGGTTCTCCCCTCGGCTGCGAGTTAGAAGGTCCTTGATAATCTCATCACCGTGCGGCGACTCGCCGACGGACGGTCTCGATGTCACGCAACGGGCGAACCTCGACGCAGCCCGTGCGGGCCCAGGGGAACTCCTTTGCGATCTCGACGGCCTCGTTCATGTCTGCCGCTTCGATCAGGTTGAAGCCTCCGAGGACCTCCTTGGCTTCACTGAACGGCCCGTCGGTCACTTTGGTGCGGCCGTTACGGATTCGGACCGATTTCGCGGCTGCGGCTTCTTCGAGCATCTGGGATTCCGTCAGACGCCCGTCGCGGCGCAGCTCGTCGGCGTGCGCGAGACAATCGCGCATCATTTGATCGGTTTCCCCCTGGGGCAGCGCATCGGCGAGCGCGGGATCGTTGTAGATGACGAGAACGAATTTCATTCCTTAATCTACACGCACACCGCGGGCAACTCGGAGCCCGTAATAGGCGAGCCATAAGAATGCCGGGACGTTGGCGAAGATCAGCGGCTCGAGAAAGTACAGGCCGGTCGCGGACCCGATGCCTCGACCCCAGGACAACACGACTACGACCAGTCCTGACCAGGCGAGCGGGACCGGCATGCCCACGGCATGGTGCCGCAGCTCGAGCAGGGCGACGCCGGTCAGCCCTGCGAGAAACAGCGGATTGCCCAGCCAGCCGTAGCCGAGCAGCAGGCGATTGAACGCGTCGTACAGGAGCGGCACAGAGGTCGGCGCGCCGTGCGCCGTGAGGTAATGCATGACCCAGCCGTTGATCAGCGCGACACCGGTGAAGAACACCATGCCCACCGCCATGGCACCCCAGCTCAAGGCAGCGGGCCATGGGTGGGTGAGGTCACCCCCGGCGACGAGGATGAGGAGACTGCCGAGCAGGCACAGCACGAACCCCGCCGCAATGGCGATATGAATCGGCCCCCACCAGGGTGTGTTGGCAAGGACGGAGGCGCGTTCTTCGAATCCACCGGAGGGAACTGGATGAAAGAGGAGGCCAACAGCAACGAGGACGCCGGCCAGCGCGAGGACGTATCCACCCGCTTGCGCGGCGTCGGGATTGCGAAGGGTCATCTTTCCACACGAAACGTGAACGGCACGTGGACGAGCCCCGCTGCGGCTTTGTGCCCATCGACAATGACGGGAGCGAACTTAAGCATGGGCAAGGCCTGGCAGACCGCGCGAGCAAATCCTTCGTCGGTAGACGCTTCGATAATACTGGACCCTGGCACCACACCGCCGAGCGTGTCGATGACGAACCGTGCTCTCACAATGCCGGTACGGTTGGCGAGCCTGACATCATCGGGATAGTGCAGCGCCGAGCCGCCCGCGACCACATGCTGAAGAGCCGTATCTGAGACAAGCGGCAGGCTGTCGGCCCAGAGGGCGGTGCCATTACTGAGTCCAGTACACGGTAGCGCGATCGGCAGGTCGGCCACCGTTACACTCGGGCGTCGCATGCAACCAATCGAGATCAGCACAATCGAAACCGCGATCCATTTCATGTACGAGCCCCATTCGAAGAGAATTCTACCATCTGCACCGGGCGCCGTCAGCACTTCTCGGGTCGGTACGCGAGCCGTCCGGTCGCGATCACAAAGAGTATGGCCAGCGCGGCTCCAAAAGCTCCTGCGGAGAGGAGCAGCATCGGAACTCGCTCGGCTCGCACTCGATCCCAGTTGTTCAAGCGGACGGTGATCTCATTGGCACCCAGTGCAGTCGACCCGGCCTGGTCGGCGATCCTCACCTGTCCCGCCTCCAGGAGGGCGCCGAGCGGCTTGCCGCGGGCGTAGATCTCGACGCGGTCTTGGCTCTCAGCCAGCGAGCTCGCCAGCGGTAGCGGTGTCCACCAGATGTCCGAGCGCCTCGAGAGCTCCCGGTAGATCTGCGTCGCCGGAATCACGAGCAGAATGAATACGAGGCCTGAATAGAGGAACCGGAGACGAGTCGGCATACGATCCTCCTAAGGCTGAAAGTCCAGCGACTACTCATGAGCCTCGAATTCTATCATAGGCGTCGAGCGCCGTCACGCGAAGCACAGACAGAGGATTGCCACAAGGGAGAGTAGGACGAACAATGCGACCCGAGCAGGGCGTCGGAGCCGCGGCGCCCATGTCTGATACGGCATCGGCTCCGGCTGCAGTGATCGAAGCACTTCGCGGGCGCGATCCCAATCCTCGTCGTGAATCACGGTAACAATCGTGGGCGTGAACGGGAGACTGCTGGCACCAGTTTCGAGAACGCGCACGTCGATCTCTTCTGTCTCGAAAGCGAGACGAAGTGCTTCGATAAGGGACCGATCGGTGGTTTCGATGAGTCGTTTCAAGTGTCAATCGGGGGTCTTACAGGACCCGACCGAAACAGATGCGGTATCCGTTGCAATCCTCGATGTCGAAATCGCGGCATCCATAGTGCCGGTCGCCGATATCACGCACGATCTTCACGCCGCGCGCCTTCAATTCGGCATGGAGCGCATCAGCATCGTCGACCCAGATGTACGTGTCCCACGCCCCACCCTCCGGATCAACGACATGATTCGGGCGCATCACCCCACCAGTGTCCAGTTGAGCCAACATGATGATGATGCCGCTGCGCTTGACCATGCAAAACGACGGGGGGTCATTCCACAAACGCTCATAATAGAAGCCCAGCTTGTCGCGGTAATAGTTTGCGGTGCTGACCACGTCATCGACGATGAAGTACGGGGCACTGGTCCAGCGTTGGCTGTCGTTCACAATGTCGTCCTCTCACACCCTCGTAGCAACCCAGCGCGCCGCCGCCCGCTGCATCAACGACTGCCCATGCCACGCACACAGCACCGGCACGTCACCAGGAATTTGACTGACCAGTCGCGGATGGGCGAACAGAATCACCAGCGACGCCCCGGGCACCAACCGCTCGAGCTTGGCGAGTGACACCGGTCCCAGATCAGCGCGACCTTTCCACGACCTCGGCTCCGCGTATACAAGAATCAGGTGTCTGGTGTCAGGTGTCCGGTTTCTGGGAAACCGCACCCCCTGCGCTGCTAAGGTCTTGGCAAACACGTCTCGCGGGGGAATCGTGTAAGGTCCCCCCACGTCATCGTCCACGATCGTAACGCTGAGCGTCTTCCCAAGCTGCGGCCGCTCACCCCGCACCAGATGCACCGCCCGATCGGACAACCCATCGGCGAACCTCTGGTGCTCAGCGAGTTCCGCTTCGTCCAGCGTTGCCCTACCCCGGGGCCAGGCCCCGGGATCGACCGCGGCCCCATACCGCGCCAACGCGTGCTCAGCTCGATCTGGATCGACGTGCTCGAGCTCGCGCACCACGCCGGCCCAGTCCGTCGGATACAGCAACATGTCACACCCCGCATTCACCGCCGCCACCGCCGCGACAGCCTCCGGTGCTGCAGCAGTCGCGCCGGCCATGATAAAGGCGTCCGTGACGACGAGCCCGTCGAACGCGAACGTCGTCAACAAATAATCGAGAATCGGTTTCGAGAATGTCGCGGCCGAGCCGGACGGGTCCCAGCCCGGATACGCGACATGCGCCGGCATCACACTCGCGACGCCCGCCTGCACCGCCGCCGCAAACGGCGCAGCCTCGGCCTGCAGCTCGGCAGCAGATCCCGTCACCACGGGGAGACCTTCGTGCGAATCAGTCGTGGTGCGGCCATGTCCCGGATAGTGCTTGGCGCAAGCCATCACGCCGTGCTCCTGACACCCTTTGATCCACGCCGCCGCGTGCGACCCGACGAGACTGGGATCGGCGCCGAACGCGCGCGTTTGCACGATGGGGTTGCGCGGCTCGACGTCGAGATCGCACACCGGCGCGAACACCCACGTCAGCCCGACGGCCCGGGCTTCGGTCCCGGTGATCTGCCCGCACGCGTACGTCGCATCGAGATCGTTCAGGTACCCGAGTGCCGCGGGCGGCGGCAGCTCGGTGAGACCGCGGACCTGCTGCCCCGGCCCGCGCTCGAAATCGGAGCCGAGCAGCAGCGGACGGCCGGCGGTGTCCCGCAGCGCGCTCGTGAGCGCGGCGACGGCAGCGCGAGTGCCGCCAAAGACAATGAAGCCACCGACTCCCGCGGGCAGCGCCTGCTCGATCTTGGTGCGTTCGGACTTGAATGAGCCGCGCCGCCAGCGCAGTGCCGGACAGACGAGGCGCGCGCGCGGCATCATGCCGGAGTGATATGCCCCAGGATGCGCGGCCCCCGCGCCCCCGTCGCTGCGGGGAGATTCCCTGCCTTCCCCATCACCGTTTGATGGCCGAGGAACGCGAACGCCACGGCTTCCTTGGCCTCGCCGTTGAAGAAGATCTGCTCGAAGAGCACGACCGGACGGGGCTGAATCTTCGCGGCCAACCGCTCCACGAGCGCGGGATTCTTCGCGCCGCCGCCCGAGATGACGACCTCGGCGTTGTCATCCGTTCCCCACCGCGCGATGGCGCGACCAATCGACTCGGCCGTGAGCGCGGTCGCCGTCGCCACCGCGTCGTTGTCCGAGCCGCCCGCTTTGCGGACCCGCGCGAGCAGCTTGTCGGCGTACTCGATCCCGAACCGCTCGCGGCCCGTGCTCTTGGGCGGCGGCTGATCGAAATACGGATCCGCCAGCAGCTCGTCGAGTAGCTTCGCCACCGGACGGCCGCGGCGCGCGCGCTCGCCACCCGCGTCGAACGTCGCGTCGGGATCGACGCGCCGGGTGACCGCGTCGATCACCGCAACCCCGGGGCCCGTGTCGAAGGCGAACGCGCCATCGGGCACGCCGCGCCGCGGCACCCAGGTGACATTCGCCATTCCGCCGATGTTGAGCAGCCAGCGGCCGCGCTGCTCGTGGCCGAACAACATCACGTCGGCGAGCGGCACGAGCGGCGCCCCCTGCCCTCCCGCGGCCACATCGCGCGCGCGGAAGTCGCTCACCACGCGCACACCGACCCGCTCCGCCAGCACCGCCGCGTCGCCGAGCTGGAAGGTCGCGCGCCCCGGCTCATGCCAGATCGTCTGGCCGTGCGACGCGATAAATGAAAGGTCCCTGGGCGCGACGCGCGCCTGCGCGAGTAGCGCGAGGACGGCCCCGGCAAATCGCTCGCCCAGTGCGACGTGCAGAAACGCGACGTCCTTGGGCGAGCCGCGCGCCATCGTGTCGATGATCGAACCACGCTCAGCCGCCGAGTACGGCTCCTGCCGAAACGCGACGAGCTCGGCTCCTCCCTTGCCGTCGTCCAACCGCACGAGCGCCGTCGAAATGCCATCGAGCGATGTGCCCGACATGACCCCGACGGCGAGAGTCGTCATCGACCCACCGGCGGCGGATCACCCACGACGGGGCGGACGAACCCGTTTGCCGATTCGAGCAGGCGCCGCGCTTCGTCCGCATCCACTTTGCGTCGCGCCATGACGATCGCAAGCTTCACGCTGCCCTTGGCGCCCGCGATCGCACGGCGCGCTTCCTCACGGGACACGCCGCAGACCTCCATCACGATCCGTTCGCCGCGGTCGTGCAGCTTCGCGCTCAGCGCGACCAAGTCGACCATCAGATTGCCGTAGACCTTGCCGAGCCGGATCATGGCGCCGGTGGTAAGCATGTTGAGGACGAGCTTGGTCGCCGTCCCAGCTTTCAATCGAGTCGAGCCGGTGAGCACTTCCGGTCCCACGACGGGATTGACGATGACGTCGCACGTCTCGGCGAGCACCTTCGGCGCCGCGGCGCACGTGACGAGCACCGTCTTGGCACCCAGAGTCTGCGCGCGCCCGAGGGCGGCTCGGACATAGGGCGTCGTTCCACTGGCCGCGATGCCGACGACCACGTCGCGATTGGTAACGGCGGCCCCCCCCGGGTCCATCGCCGCCGCACCCGCGTTCACGTCGTCCTCCGCGCCTTCGGCGCTCTTCACGAGCGCCCCGTAGCCGCCCGCGATTACGCCGGTCACCATCGTGGGGGGCACGCCGAACGTGGGCGGGCATTCGGTGGCATCGAGGACGCCCAGACGGCCGGACGTGCCGGCGCCGACGTAGACGAGCCGACCACCCACCTTGAACGCGGCGACGATCAGGTCGACGGCACGGGCAATCTGCTCGCGCTGCCCCTGCACCACGCCCGCTACACCCGCGTCCTCGGCGTTCATGATGTCCACGATCTCGAGACTGGAGGCGACGTCGATGCGCTCCGAGCGCGGGTTGCGTTGCTCGGTGGCGCGCGGATCGTGGAAATCGCGGTTTGTCATGGAGGAGAATTAGACGATAAGATTACGAATGCGAAAGCTCCCCGCGATATGTCTGCTGGCGGCCCTTGGCTGTGCCCATCGCCCTCCAACCGCCGCTCCTGCCCCGATTCGGGGCCCTGCCGTCATTCCTGCGACCTGGACGTTACGCGCGCGGACCGTCACGGCCCCCCACGCCATGGTCGTGTCGGCGCATCCACTGGCGACGCAGGTCGGCGTGGACATCCTGAAGCTGGGGGGCAACGCCATCGATGCCGCCGTGGCGGTCGCCTTCGCCCTCGAGGTGGTGCTGCCCGATGCGGGCAACATCGGCGGCGGCGGCTTCATCGTCCATCGCACCGCCGGCGGCGAGGTGACGGCACTCGATTATCGTGAGGCGGCGCCTGCCGCCGCGACCCACGACATGTTCGTCGACTCAGCCGGCAACCCGACGAAGAAGAGCGAAGTGGGGCATCTGGCATCGGGCGTGCCGGGCAGCGTCGCCGGACTACACGAAGCGTGGCAGAAATACGGCACGCTGCCCTGGGCGACGTTGATCGCTCCGGCGATCCGGCTCGCGCAGGGACATGTGGTCGATTCCGCACGTAGTCGGGAGATCGCCAGCGACCGCGAGCTGCTGGCACAGTTCCCAGCGAGCAGGGAGCTATACCTGGTACACGACAGCGCTCCCCCGCCCGGGACACTGTGGCGGCAGCCCGACCTCGTGCGCACACTGCAGCTCATCAGCGACTCGGGTCCCGACGTCTTTTACCGTGGCCAGATCGCCGATCTGATCGTGGCCGAAATGCAGCGCGGCGGCGGTCTCATCACGAAGGACGATTTGCGGCGCTATCGCGCCAAGTGGCGCACACCCATCGCGCTGAGCTATCGGGGACACACGATCTACTCGATGCCGCCGCCCAGCTCGGGTGGCGTCACGATGGGCGAGATCCTCAACATTCTCGAGGGCTACGACTCGCTCCCCGCCTTCGGCACGGCGGCCTACGTGCACCTCGTCACCGAAGCGATGCGTCGCGCGTTCATCGACCGCAACCGCTGGCTCGGCGATCCCGATTTCGTCGACATGCCGCTCGACCGCCTGCTGTCGAAGTCGTACGCGGCCACACTGCGGTCACAGATCGATCCAAAGCATGCGACGCCGACGCCGCCGCAGGCCGCGGGCGGCGAGCCGATGCACACGACGCACTATTCCATCGTCGACTCCCAGGGGAACGCGGCAGCCGTGACCACCACGCTGAATGGCGGATTTGGCAGCGGTGTGACCGTAACCGGAGCTGGATTCCTGTTGAACAACGAGATGGACGACTTCGCGTCGGCTCCGGGCAAGCCGAACATGTACGGGCTCGTGCAGGGAGAGGCCAATGCCGTTGCCGGCAACAAGCGCATGCTGTCGGCCATGACGCCCTCGATCGTGCTCGACAGCGCGAGCAGTCTGGAGATGGTGGTCGGCACGCCGGGCGGGCCCACGATCATCACGAGCGTCACCCAGGTCATTCTCAACGTGCTGGATCAGAAGATGAGTCTCGCCGATGCCGTCGCCGCCCCGCGAATTCATCACCAGGCGCTGCCCGACCAGACCTACTACGAGCATGGAGGCTTGAGCGACGCGACGGTGCGGGCGCTGCAGGCGATGGGACACAAGATGGACGAGCGGCGGGGACGGAGCGGCATCATCGCCGCCATACAAAAAACCGCCGGCGGGTGGGTCGGTGTTGCCGACCCACGTTACGCCGGCGGTGCGCTAGGCTACTGAGACGAGTTCATCGGCTCCGTGATCGTTGCCAGGATACGCGACCCATCCGGGAGCACGATATCCAGGTCCTTCGTGTTCACGGCCACCACGGCGCCGATCACGGTGCCCTTGGTGTTCTTCGACAGAATCTGGCCGACCACCGCACCGGCAGCGGCGCCCGCGCCAACCTTCGCGGCGTACTCGGTCTGCACCGAGTCGATCGTCGCACGGATCGGGAGTATCTTGCCGTCCGTCTCGATCGTGCTCAACGCCAGGGTCAGCGTGCCCGGGGTGCGACGGTTCGGGGCGGGCTTCACCTCCGCGATGGTGCCGCTGACCGTCGAGCCGGTCTCGATCACCACCTTACCGGACGCGTCACGGATGTGCGTCGCCAGCTTCGCCGTGAACGTGTCGCCAGCCTTATTCTTACGCGAGCTCAGCTCGCCGCTGAGCGTCAGGTCGAGGCGCGTCCCCGCGGGGACGGTGAACGACACTGGCAGGTCCGACCGATCACGCGCAGTGTTGTCCAGAGCGCGATCGGACTGGCCAGCCTCCCCGCCCTTTGGCGAACAGGCGCCAAGGGCGGCGGCGCTCGTCAAATGGCCAGGGCGATCCAGTTGTTCCGGGTCATGGGTACCTCCCGGTTTTGAGTGAACTGCATGAGCCCCAACACAGGGCCGCTGGCCGAGGACCCGGTATTGCTCGAAGGAGTCCGTTCGTAGGACGTAGCGGCTCAACCCTTGGAATGAGACGGGAGCCCTGAATGCGCTTGGCAACTCAGTCGTCACCCGCCGACGTCGTCATCGTCGGCTCGGGAGCGGGCGGCGGGATGGCCGCCTACGCACTCGCACGCGCCGGTGTCAACGTCACCGTGCTTGAAGCGGGCAGTCCGTGGGACAACAGGACCAACTCCGCGATGTTCACCTGGCCCTACGAATCGCCGCGGCGCGGCGCCTCCACTCCGGACAGGCCGTTCGGCGAGTTCGACGGCTGCATCGGGGGTTGGGAGATCCCCGGCGAGCCGTACACGGTCGCCCGGGGGGACAAGTTCCGCTGGTGGCGCGCGCGGATGGTCGGCGGGAGGACGAACCACTGGGGTCGCATCTCGCTGCGTTTCGGCCCGCGCGACTTCAAGGCGAATACGTTCGACGGCCTGGGCGACGACTGGCCGATCAGCTACGCCGACGTGGCCCCCTACTACGACAAGCTCGAGCAACTGGTGGGGGTCTTTGGGAGCAAGGAAAACATCCCCAATGCCCCCGACTCGCTCTTCCTTCCGCCTCCCAAACCACGCTGCTACGAGCTGCTCGTGCAGGACGCGGCTCGGCGGCTCAACGTCACCTGCGTGCCCGCGCGGCTGTCGATCCTGACCCGTCCACTCAACGGACGCCCCGCGTGCCATTACTGCGGCCAGTGTAACCGCGGCTGCAAGACGAATTCGAACTTCTCCTCCACCAACGTCCTGATCGAACCGGCCCTCAAGACGGGCAAGCTCACGCTGAAGACGAACGCGATGGCGCGGGAGATCACCCTGGACCGCAGTGGGCGGGCGAGCGGCGTCACCTATGTCGACACGACGGATGGCAGCGAACACCACATCGACGCCCGGGTGGTGGTCCTCGCCGCAAGCGCGTGCGAGACGTCGCGGCTGCTGCTCAACTCGAAGTCTTCGTCGTTCCCCAATGGACTCGCGAACGGCAGCGGGACGGTCGGCAAATACCTCACCGACACGACCGGCACCGACGTCGGGGGATTCGTTCCGAAGCTGATGGACCCGATTCCCCACAATCATGACGGCGTGGGAGGGATGCACGTCTACATGCCGTGGTGGCTCGACAACAAGAAGCTCGACTTCCCGCGCGGCTACCACATCGAGGTGTGGGGCGGGGCGGGGCTGCCGGAGGCGGGCTTCGGCGGCGGCATCCAGAACCTGCAGGGCGGCGGTTATGGCAAGCAGCTCAAGAACGACTATCGCCGCTACAACGGCGCGCACATCGGATTCTCCGGGCGCGGTGAGATGATTCCGAACGACGGCAGCTACTGCGAGATCGACCCGAACGTCGTGGACAAGTGGGGCATCCCCGTGCTGCGTTTCCACTGGAAGTTCACCGATCACGAATACCTGCAGGTCAAGCACATGCAGGAGACGTTCCGCGCGCTCATCACGGAGATGGGCGGCACGCCGGGGAGGAACATGCCGAGCAAGGAGGATGGCTACGGCATCGCGGCGGGCGGCGTGATCATCCACGAGCTGGGCGGCGCGCGCATGGGCGCCGATCCCAAGACCTCGGTCGTGAACTCGAATTGCCAGACCCACGAGGTCAAGAATCTCTTCGTCGCCGATGGCGCGCCGTTCACGTCGCAAGCTGACAAGAATCCCACCTGGACGATCATGGCTCTATCCTGGCGGACGTCCGAATACATCGCAAACCAGCTCAAGGCGAGGGTCCTATGAAGCGGCGCGAAGCGGTAGGCGCAATGGCGATGGCCGCGCTGACGGCGGCGTTCAAATGGACGCCGGCCGAGGCGCAGCGGGCAGCGAAGCTCGCCAGTGAGGCACTCGCTACCAAGACACCTTTCGCGCCGGCGTTCTTCACGCCGCACGAATGGGACACGGTGCGCGTCCTCGCGGATCTCGTCATCCCGAAAGACGAGCGCTCGGGTAGCGCGACCGATGCCGGCGTCCCCGAATACATGGATTTCATGATGACCGATCGGCCGGACGGGCAGGTACCGATGCGCGGTGGACTCGCGTGGTTGGACAACGAGGCCTCCGAGCGCAGCGGCAAGACATTCGTCGCCTCCACCGAGGCCGAGCGCACCGCCATCCTCGACGACATCGCCTGGCCCAAGAAGGCCCGGGCCGAGATGAGCCAGGGCGTCGCGTTCTTCAACATGTTCCGCGATATGACGGCGTCGGGCTTCTGGTCGAGCAAGATGGGCGTCACCGATCTCGATTATCAGGGCAACACGTTTGT
>QHUF01000158.1 GCA_003221075.1 Gemmatimonadota bacterium | reverse complement strand
CGCGGCTCGGTGTCACGCGCGCCACGCGACCGCGCGGTCCGCTCGGCGTCCGTCCAGAGCGAAGCGGCCGTGGCGAACTGCATCATCGCCTCCGAGACGCGCCGCGCCGACGCCAGAGAGTCGGCACTCGCAAACGCCGCATGACCCCCGCTCAAATCGGCCGCCGAAGCACCCGCCAACGCCGCGCGCTGTTCCGACTTCAGGGCGCCCGCGCGCAGCACACCAATCAGGCTGTCGTCCCGTTGCCCGACGGCGTTTCGGCGTGGCGCGGGCAGCTGACGCGGCTGCGGGGGAGGAGCCGCCACCTGGCGAAAGGAGTCGGGACGCGCCGCGGCAACAGGCACGGAGTCTCGCACAACTGCCGGCGGCGGAGCAGCGACCGAACCGACCGGACGCCACGGTGCCACGCGCCACAGCGCAAAGCCGAGTACGGCAATGCCCACGGCGACGCTCGGCCAGATCCAGCGCCGCCCGCGGCGGATGGATGGACGTGTCCGCACGCGCGACAACGCGATCGGGCTGGTCGGCGTCTTCGGGCCGGCGTGTCGGACGCCGCTCTGCGCGAGTGTAATCATCTCGCGCCGGATCGGATCGTCGTGCCGCAGCGACGGCCGGCCGCAGACCGCGACGACGTCGTCCATGTTGGGCCAGCGCCGTGCCGGTTCCTTCTCCAGCATGCGCATGACCGCGTCCGCGAGATTCGGGGGGCAGTCGGGGCGCAGCTCCGTGACGGGACGCGGCGGCTGGTTGAAGTGCGCGTACATGACGGACATGATCGAGTCGTCTTGAAACGGCAGCGTCCCCGTCAACATCTCGTACGCCACTACGCCGAGCGAGTACTGGTCCGACGCGCCGGTGACCTCTTCAGTGGCGCACTGCTCGGGGCTCATGTATGTCGGTGTTCCCACGGTCACACCGGTCATCGTGAGCCCCTGCGCCTGGACCACCTTCGCGATGCCGAAGTCAGTGACGACGGCCCATCCTTCTTCATCCAGCATGATGTTCGCCGACTTGATGTCGCGGTGGATCACGCCATGGCGGTGCGCGTAACCGAGTGCGTCGCCCACCTGTGCGAGGATGGCCTGAGTCATCGCGATCGGCAGCGGACCGACGTCACGAATGACGTGGTCGACCGATCGTCCCTGCACGTGCTTCATTACGAAGTAGAGCACGTGCTCGCTGTCTCGGACCGCGTAGATCGGGATGATGTGCGGATGGCTGAGCGCGGCGGCGGTACGAGCCTCGCGTTTGAAGCGCTCGACCATGCCCTCCCCCATGAGCAGCAATGCGGGCGCGAGCACCTTGATGGCGACCTTGCGGTCGAGCGCCAGGTCATGGGCGAGGTAGACCGTCGCCATCCCCCCCCGCCCAATCTCGAGCAGGATCTCGTACTGTCCCATGGTCGCGCGCCGGAGTCACGGGGATGCCCGTGCCGCAGCGCGGACAGAACGACGCCCCCGGGCCGATGCTCACACCGCAGCGCTGGCAGGAGGAAGGTGTTTTAGAGGTCATTCCAGCCGCACAAGATACACTAACCGCTAGACGTTTGACGTTGCGGGACCGCCCGCGAGCATCGCGCGCCGCGCAAAGAGTGCGCACGGAGTGCCGATCAGGAAGGCGTGCAGGGCGATACTCAGCGCGACCCACACGAGATCCCTGGAGCCCGGATTCGCGGCCGAGAGGGGGACGACGATGTAGTTCATGATCCCGTAGAGCAGCACACCGTACGGGGGACCATACACCCACGGTTGTTGCCACAGCTCCGACCAACGCCGCGCGAACAGGTAATACGTCACCGCCATCGACGTGGCGATGAAGTAGTGGAGTGCGAGGCCGAGGAGTGCAGTGCGCGCTCCCCCGGTGAAACTGGCGCCGTCGAGCAGGCCGGAAGCGACGGACTGAAGGACGCGAGTGGGGGCAACGCCGCGCTTCAGGAACCAGAAAATGCACGCGTAGGTGATGTCGAAGGTGCCGGCGACCAGACCACCGAGGAAAACATAGGACCACGGTTTTTTCATGGGTTCCATGGTAAGACGCGACGCGTGCGATTGCTCTCGACGGCCAATTGCAATCCGCGCATGACGTCGAGCGACCACTCCGGCGTGACAGCGAGCTCGGCGGTGCCGAGCATCGCGTCCCGAACGTTCTCATAATACCGCGCGAAACTCGACCGCAGCGTCGGCACTGTTCGCGTTGCGTCAGGCGTGATGAGCTTGCCGTACAGCTCCGGCAATTCGGAATCCCAATCCGGCTCGTCCGGCGTACGTCCTTCCTTCAGGGCGGCTTCCTGCGGGTCCATGCCGTATTTAATGAAAGAGCCCTTCATGCCATGCACGATCCAGGTCGGGCCCACCGGCGCTGCCAGCATCGACGCGCGCAACACGGCCCGTGCATGCCGATAGTAGAGCGTGACGTCGAACGCGTCGTCCACCACGACGTCCGGACGTTCGATACGAATATCCGCGCCAATCGCATCGGGAGCTCCGAACAACAGCAGCGCCTGATCGAACAGGTGCGGACCAATATCGAACCAGACGCCGGATCCCGGCAGGGTTTCTTCGCGCCAGGCGTTGGGCTTCCGCTCCGGCCGGAACCGGTCGAAGTGCGACTCGAAGAGCACGACTCGTCCGAGCGTACCCTCCGAGACGACCTGCTGCACCGTCGCGAAATCCCCGGTGTAGCGGCGATCCTGGTACACCGTAACGATGCGCCGCTGTTGTTTGGCGATCTGGACCAGGTCCAGGGCATCCGCGAGCGTCGGCGTGAACGGCTTGTCCACGACGACGTGACGGCCCGCGAGCAAGCATTGCTTTGCGATCGGATGATGTGAGGTATTCGGGGTGGCGACGACGACGAGATCGATCTTGCGCGTCAGCATCTCGTCAACGCTGTGTACGAATTCGACGTCAGGATACCTGGGGTCCGGCGGCCCGTGGCGCTGCACGATCGTCGTGAGTCGCAGGCCGTCGACCGCGCGGATGACGGGCGCGTGAAAGACCTTGCCGGCGAAACCAAATCCCACCAGGCCCACGTTTGGCATGAGAGATTCTCGCACGACTCAGGAATAAAGGGGAGGTAGGCCATGGTTTCGCTAATGGTGCTCGCGTGTCTCATCCAGGCTCCCGAGATTTTCGATGTCACGACTGTCGGCAAAGATCCGCGCTGGCAGGTGGCAGGACGCACGACGGCGGTCGTCGATACCAACGGCAAGCACGCATTGAGAATGATCGAAGTCGCCCCGCTCATGGGGCTCGTCTGGCTGAAAGATTATGACTTCGGAGATGGGACCATCGAGGTCGATCTGCTCGGCCGCACTCAGCCGGTGCAAGGCAGTTTCCTGGGCGTGGCCTTCCACGTGGCGGATGCGCAGACCTACGAGGCGGTGTACTTCCGACCGTTCAATTTTCGGGCGGCGGACTCAACGCGCCATAGTCACGCGGTGCAGTACGTCTCGCAGCCCGGTTTCCCGTGGCAAAAGCTCCGCTCGGAGCATCCCGGCCAGTACGAAGCGCCCGTCGTTCCCGAGCCGGACGGCGATCAGTGGTTTCACGTGCGCGTTCTCGTCGCGCATCCCAAGATCAGCGTGTTCGTCAACGACGCAGCGAAACCGGCGCTCGTGGTGAACGAATTGAGCGACCGACCCCGCGGATCGGTTGGGCTGTGGGTCGGGGACGGCTCGGCCGGCGTTTTTTCGAATCTGCGCGTGACGCGGAAGCCCTAGCCCTTCGGCTGCGGGACGATCCGCAGGTAGGGCTTGGGAGCCTTCCAGCCCTTCGGGTAGACCTTCTTCGCGTCGTCGTCAGAGACCGACCCCGCGATGATCACGTCGTCGCCCTGCTTCCAGTTGACGGGCGTCGAGACCTTGTGTTTCGCCGTCAGCTGCAGCGAGTCGATCACCCGCAGGACTTCGTCGAAGTTGCGACCCGTCGTCATGGGATAGACGATAATGAGCTTGATCTTCTTGTCGGGTCCGATGACGAACACGTTGCGCACCGTCTGGTTGTCGGCCGCGGTCCGGCCGTCGCAAGTGCCTTCGAGGCTGGCCGGCAACATCCCGTACAGCTTGGAGACCTTGAGATCGGTGTCGCCGATCATCGGGTAGTTCGGCGCGTGCCCTTGCGTCTCCTTGATGTCGTTCGACCAGCGGGCGTGATTCTCCACCGGGTCGACGCTCAGGCCGACGATTTTGGTGCGCCGCTTGTCGAATTCGGGCTTGAGCTTGGCCATGTACCCGAGCTCGGTGGTGCAGACTGGCGTGAAATCCTTGGGATGGGAGAACAGCACGGCCCACGAATCACCGATCCATTCGTGGAAGCGCATGCGGCCTTCGGTGGTCTGAGCCTCGAAATCGGGAGCGATATCGCCGAGCTGGAGCGCCATGGAGTACCTCGCGGAGTTGATGGATCAGTCGCTCGTCATGATGAACAGCGGTGCGCCGTCGAACTGGTAAATCGGCCGCAGGCGCTGCGTGTTGTAGTACTTCGACACGTCCACGACCTTCTTGTCCGACGTCACGCTCGACAGCGGCACGGTGTCGTAGAAGCCCTTATGAATGCTGACCAGCCGGCCGTACTGTTTCTTCACCACGAGGTCGAGCGCCAGGTTACCGAACGCCATCGGCACGATCGAGTCGAGCGCGTCGGGATCGCCCGACCGGACGAGATAGCCGAGCCGCTGGTTCACGACGTCGACGCGCCGCCCCTTGTTGTATTTCGTCGAGCACTCCTTGAGTGCCGCGCCGATCTGATCGCCGATGCCGCCGAGCTTGCGGTGCCCGAACATGTCGGTCTCTTCGCCCTCGAAGCTCATCCCCTCGTGCGAGGTGAGCCGCGCGCCTTCCGAGATCAAGACCACCGAATAGCGGCTCGGGTTCTTGTTGCTGTCCTGCACAAGCAGCTCGGCCAGGTGCTCGACTTCCACGGGGTACTCGGGGATCACGCAGCGGTCCGCCGCACCGGCCATCGTGGGCAGCAGCGCCGTGAATCCGGCGTAACGGCCGAACACTTCAATCACGAGGAACCGCTCGTGCGAGCCCGCCGACGTGCGCAGCCGGTGCGTGAGCTCGATCGTGCGCGTCACGCAGGTGCTGAACCCGATGCAGTAATCGGTGCCGTAGACGTCGTTGTCCATCGTCTTGGGGATCGCGACGACCTTCAATCCCTCATCGTGCAGTCGCTTGCCGTAGCTGAGCGTGTCGTCGCCGCCGATCGGAATCAGGACATCGACGCCGATGTGTTCGAGGTTCTTGATGACGTCCTTGGTGATGTCGTTCGACTTTTCCGTATAGCCGCTGAGATGTGCCGGCACGCGTTCCTTGGGCAGCGTACTCGGCCGCACGCGCGAGGTGTGGAGGAACGTGCCGCCCGTGCGGCCCGCCCGGTTCACGATCGCTTCGGTGAGCGGCAGAATCTGCTCGGTGTTGTCCGCGCCCTTTTCGCGTGAGTAGTCGACCAGTCCGCCCCACCCGTGGCGAATCCCAACGACTTTGTAGCCGTCGCGGAGGGCGCGAATCGTGATGGCGCGGATGGCGGGATTGAGACCGGGGACATCGCCGCCGCCGGTGAGGATGCCGATAGTGCCTTTGGTCATGGCGCGGAAAATAGAGCGAACGGGAGGCGCCGCAAAGGATCTAAACGACGGCGCCGGACAGCCGCCCTGGCCTATTCATGCGGCGGTGCCGGTGGACGGTATCGCGGGCAGCTTGACGAAGAAGCGAGATCCCTTGCCCACGTCACTTTCGGCATTCAGGTCGCCGCCCAGCGCCTGCGCAATCCGCTGCGCGATGGTGAGCCCCAGCCCCGCGCCGCCGTGCTCGCGCGTCGTGGAGCTGTCGAGCTGTTTGAAGGGATCGAACACGAGCTTCAGCTGATCGGGCGGGATCCCGGGCCCGCGATCACGGACCTCGGTCACGACGAATCCGTCCTCAGGCCACCACCGCACTTCCACCTGGCCGCCCTGGGGCGAAAACTTGATTGCGTTTGCCAACAGGTTCACGATTACCTGGACGACTCGATCGCGCTCGGCCCGCACGACCTGCGGCTCCGCGGGTGGCTCTGTCCGGAGCGTCACGCCCCGAGATTCGGCGAATGCCGCAACCATCTCGACGCTGGCGGCGACGGCGTCCTCCAACGCGACCTGCTCGAGCCGGAATTCCATGCGCCCGGCTTCCAGTCGCGACAGATCGAGCAGGTCATTCACGAGACGGATCAACCGGTCCGCGTTTCGGAGGGCGACTTCGAGCAGCTCGTGCGCCGCGGGCTCGAGCGCCCCGCCCGCGCCCCCGAGCAGAAGCGCGAGCGACGTTTTGACGGACGTCATCGGCGTCCGTAGCTCGTGGCTCACCATCGACACGAGCTCCGTTTTGGCCTTCTCCACTTCCACCTCATGGGTCACATCGCGGTACAGCACGATGTGTCCGAGCAGTGAGCCGCTGCTGTCGCGCGCCGGCGCGACGACGCGCTGGTAGGTCGCCTGCCGCGGGAACGTGAGCTCGACCCGGTCTCGTAACGACGCGTCGAGCGACAGCACGTTCTCCTGGCTGACGAGCGCGGCCGCATCCACGAACGAGCCGCGCAAAAACCGGTGGACAGTTTGGACCCCCGCCCCCACCATCGCCTCTTGCGGAATTCCGACAAGCCGGGCCATCTCGGCGTTGGCGTAGGCGATCCGCCGGTCGGATCCGACGAGCATGATCGCCGCGTCGCTGGCGTCGATCAGCGCTTCGAGCTGGTTGCGCTGACCCTGCACACTCGCGTGCTCGCGCACCAAGGCCTCCCGCTGCTGGGCGATCGTGTTGAGCAGTGTGGAGTAATAGAGCGAGGTCTCGATCTGTCGGCCCAGCACGACGGCCCAGTCGAGATCGTCCTCGCTGTAGTGCCCCTCCTCTTCATGCCCAAAATTCAGCGCGCCGATCACGCGGTCGCCGACGTGCAGCGGCACGATCATCGCGGAGATGCGCCGGCCCTCCTGCAGCAGAATGCCTTCGGTGCCCGCCAGCGCGTCCACCCGCAACGGCCGGCCGGTGCGGATCGCCTCGCCCGTGAGTCCCTGCGCGATGGGGAACGCGGCATCGCCGGTCACAAATCCCCCGCGCGCTTTGTCGAACAGCGTTTGGATGTAGTAGTGCGCCCCGGACTCGTCGACCAGGACGACGCTCGCGCGCCGGAAGTCGAGTACGCGTTGCACCTTCTCAATCGCGCCGCGAAAGATTTCACGCATGTCGACGGCGGCGCTGATCAACGACGTGAGCTCTCCCACCACGGCGAGCCGCGCCGCGGGCGAGCGCGCGCTCCCCGCCGCCGCCGTCACCCGGTACGCCCGCACCGCACCGTCGAGCTCCTTGAGCGCGGCGCCCGCCGCCCGCACCTCGTCCGCCAGCGCGTCGCCGCGCTGCAGCCAGCCGCGCGCCAGCTCCTCGAGGTCGCCGGCCACGTCCGCCAGATCGTCGGCCCCGAAGCTGGCGGCGGTCCCGCTGAGCGAGTGCGCGGCGCGGTACAGCGTTTCAGCCGTCTGGACGTCGAATCTGCCCGCCAGTCCCGCCAGGGCCCCCTCCATCGTCTCGATACGGCGGGCGAGCCCGCCCACGAATTCGGCCCGTACTTCGGCGAAGGGGTCGAGGGCCGTCATTGGCACAGCGCGCGCACTTGCCGCGCGAGCTCCGCCGGCTCGAAGGGCTTCAACAGCACGCCAGCAGCGCCCGAGTCGGCGAGCTTCAGGCCGTTCAGATCGCGACGCGCGGTCAGCAGGACGAGAGGATGACCTGGGGCGGGGTGGCACGGGCGAGGTCAATTCCGGCGGCGCCGGAGGCCGCGGTCGTGACCTCCCAGCCCGCGGTGAACTCGAGCGTGCGCCGCACGAGCATGAGGAGGTCCGGATCATCGTCGATGATCAGCGCCCGAAAGGGCTCGGCCATGGGCTGTCTTTGTTGGGCACCGTCGCCAATATTGGCTCCGGCGCGGGACAACGACAGGCCCATGGTTCCCACGATCTACATTCTCGACGACGACGTGGTGTACGCCAAACTGCTCGCCGCCAATCTCGGATCTCCCGGCCGCGTGCGCACCCGCGTGTTCGAGCGGCCGGACGCCCTGCTCGCACACCACGCCGAAGAGCCGGCCGATGCGGTCATTACGGATCTCGTGATGCCGGATCTGAATGGCGTCGAGGTGGCGCGCCGCCTTCGACGGAACGATCCGCACCTGCCAATCTTCGTGCTCACCGGCCACGGCGATATCGCGACGGCTATCGAGGCGCTCAAAGCCGGCGCCACGGAATACCTGACGAAGCCCGTCAACATCGACGAGCTGATGACCGTGATGACCCGCGCGCTGATCGCCCGCCCGCTCGTCGAGGCCGGCGCCTCCCTGGAACAGGCGCAGGGACAGCAGTTTTCCGTCCACGCGATTCTCGGCGACCATCCCAAGGTCGAAGCCGTGCGCGCGTTCGTACGCAAGATGGCGGTCGTGCCGCGCCCGACCGTGCTCTTGCTCGGTGAGAGCGGAACCGGCAAAAATCTCGTCGCCCGCGCGATCCACTACTCCAGCCCGCACTCGGCGGGGAGATTCGTCGAGATTAATTGCGCTGCCCTGCCAGCGAACCTGCTCGAGGCCGAGCTCTTCGGATACAAGAAAGGAGCGTTTACCGACGCTCGCGAGGCGAAACGCGGTTTAATGGAGGTGGCCGACGGCGGCACGCTGTTCCTCGACGAAATCGCGGAGCTCAGCCCCGAGCTGCAGGCCAAGCTGCTCAACGTTCTCGAAAGTCGCCGATTCCGGCGACTGGGCGGGACCGACGAGATGGAGGTGGCGTTGCGGCTCGTTACCGCGACAAACCGAAATCTCGAAGAGCTCGTCCAGGCTGGTCGCTTCCGCGCCGACCTCTACTACCGCGTAGGCGTCGCCGCGATGACGCTGGCGCCGTTGCGCGAAATCGCGAGCGACATCCCCCTCCTCGCCGAACACTTCCGCGAGTTGTTCGCGCAAGAGTTCAAGAAAAAGATCGACCGCATTGATCCTCCGGCGCTCGAGACGCTCGGCGCCTGGCGATGGCCGGGCAACGTCCGCGAGCTGCGCAACGTCATCGAACGCGCGATGATTTTCAGCGAGGGGCCGGTACTGCGGCAAGCGGATCTTCCCGCCGTGAGCCAACTCGATGGTGGTCCCGCGCGCGCGCACGAATCAACAACATTCGCGCTGGCGAAGCGCTTATCGCTCGCGGACGCCGAGCGAGAGTACATCCGGCTCACGCTGGAGGAGACCGGGGGCGACATCCAGCGCGCCGCCGAGGTCCTGGGGATCTCGCGCAAGAACCTTTGGGAGAAACGCAAGAAATACGGCTTAATCGCTCCGTGATACCTGATCGGTTACCGTTTGGTAACGTTGTCCAGATATCCAACATATGCGTCAGCCGTTAAGTCCTGTTCGGCAAAAGGGATGGCTTTGTCTCAAGGAGGGTACGTGCCTTGCGGGGGTTGCCGCCGCGATGCTCCTACGCCTGGACCTCCGACACTCTTTCGCGGCTGGCCTGCTTGTCGCGCTTGCCTTGGGCGGCATCGTTTCCCCGAGCCACGCGCAGACGTTCACTTGGACTGGCGCGCAGAATGCCAATTGGGGCGTCGGTGCCAACTGGGTGGGCGGGGTGGCGCCGACCGGCGCGGGCGGGGAGAATCTTGTGTTTCCCAGCGGCGCGGCGAACCTAGCCACCAATAACATCCTCAACAACGCGACGTTCAATTCGATCACCATCAAGGGCAGCGGCTACACGCTCACCAATAAGGCGATCACACTCGGCGCCGGCGGACTGGCCGATAGCAGCGCAGCCGGCACGAACACGATCAGCCTCGGCATCACATTCGCCGCGACGCGCACCGTGACCGTCAGCAATGCAGGGACGACGCTCACGATCAGCGGCGTCATGAGCGGCGCGGGTGGATTGACCAAAAGCGGCGCCGGCACACTCGTCCTGAGCGCCGCCAACACATACACCGGCGTGACGACGATCAATGCAGGCACGGTCTCGATCGCGGCCGATGCCGCCTTAGGCGCCACGCCCGCGGCCGCCACCCCCGGAAAGATCGTGTTCGGGGGCGGCACGCTCCGCACTACAGCCAGTTTCACGCTCGCCACGAACCGCGGCATCGCACTCACAGGCCCCGGCACGATCTCCACCGATCCGGGGACGACACTGACCTATGGCGGCATCATCGCCGGCGCTGGCTCCCTGACGAAAGCGGGTACCGGAACACTGCTGCTCTCGGGCGTCGCGACCTATACCGGCGCGACCGCGATCAACGCCGGCACGCTGCGGCTCGGCATCACCAACGCGATTGGCTCAGCCAGCGCTGTGACGGTCGCTGCCGGAGCGACGTTCGATCTCGGTGGTTTCAGCGACGTCATCGGCTCACTGGCCGGCGCCGGTACGGTGACGAGCAGCGCGGCGGGCGCGGTCATTCTGACGGCCGGCGGCAACAACAGCTCGACGACGTTCTCCGGCATCATCCAAAACGGCAGCGGCGCCGTAGCTCTAACGAAGACAGGCACGGGCACGCTGATCTTATCAGGGGCCAACACGTACTCCGGCACCACGACCACGAGCGCCGCGACACTGATCGTGAACGGTTCGCAGGCCTCGAGCGCGGCGAGCGTGAACGGAGGCACGTTAGGGGGCACCGGCACCGTGGGGGCGATCAGCTCGACGGCCTCGGGTGGCTCGGCGAATTGAACGGCACCACAGCGGGCTCGGGTTACGACCAGCTCAGCGTGACCGGAACGGTGAACTTGACCGGCGCGGCGTTGAGCGGCACGATGGGATTCTCCCCACCCACCGGCACGACATTCACGATCATCAACAACGACGGTGCCGACGCGATTGTCGGAACGTTCGCCGGATTGCCCGAGGGCGCGACGGTCGTCCTGAGCGGGCAAAGCTTCACGATCAGCTACGTCGGTGGCACGGGGAACGACGTCGTCCTGGGCGCGGCACGGCCGAATCTGACGCTCAGCAATACCGTCGCGCCGGCCGGCACCTCACCACCGGGCACGGACCTGACCTACACGGTGACGATCACCAACAACGGCAGCGACAACGCGACGAGCATCGTCGTCGTGGACACGCTTGCACCGACGGTCCAGTTCAAGATGGGAAGCGTGACGAACACCCTGCCCCCCGGCGTCTCCGTCGTCGTCGCGTATTCGAATAACGGCGGTTCGACGTGGACGTACGTGCCCGCGAGCGGCGCCTGCAGCGCGCCCGCCGGTTACGATCGCTGCGTGAACCGCGTGCGCTGGACATTTCAGAATCCGGTGAGCCCAACCGCCCCCAACAACACGGCCACCCTGCGGCTAATCGCGCAGATCCGCTGAGGCCAGGTTACCAACGTGGTTACCGTCAGGTAACCGCCGCTCCCCTCCTGACTGCTCGCAAAAGCCAGTAAATCGCTTCATCACAATGGCTTACGATGTTGGCACTGGAGGCACAGGACGTGCCTTCCAGCGCCGCGAAAGGAGCCTCAAACCCATGGTCTTACGATGCCCTGGCTGTTCGGCGCTGAAGTTCTTCGGCCGGACGCAGGTCCTAGGCGAGCTGGTGGTGTGTCCGAAGTGCGGCGCGGTGTTCGCGTGGCGCGAGGCAGACGGTGCAAACGCCGGAAAGCGCGGCTCGACCAAGAGTCGAGACGAGAAGTCGTCCTCATCGAAACGAGCGAAACGATGACTCCGACAACGAGGAAGCAGCTCCGATCGCTGATGCTGTTGCCGGCGGTGGCCCTCCTGGCGTGGACGCCGCGGGTGGCCGCGCAGGCGCGGACTCCGACATCGCTGGTTGTGACTGCGCAAAACGTGACCGCCGAGACGGCCGGACGCGCGAACCAGAGTGTGGCGCAGCCCGGCGATGAGATCCGCTATCGCCTCGTGTTTACGAATGTCACGGCGGGCCCGGTCAAGAACATCCAGTTCGTGGACCCGATTCCCAGCGGAATGGTCTACGTGCTTGGATCGGCGACATCGGACCAGCGCGTGCGCGTTGAGTACTCGATCGACAGCGGGCGGACGTATGCCGCTCGGCCGACGATCAGCGTGGTTGAAAGTGGGAATGCTGTGCAGAAGCCCGCGCCGCCAGCGCGCTACACGAACGTCCGCTGGACCGTCGTGGGCTCTTTGGCACGCGGAGCACAAGTGACGGTGGAATTTCACGCCCGGGTGAGTGAAGTGCCCGGCCAATGACTCAAAGCCCTCAGAAGGAGCTCGAAATGCTCAGGCACGTGAAGTGGACCCTCAGTCTCGCCCTGATTGCGCTGGCGCTGTTTGCCGTCGCTACCGAGGCGCGGGCCCAGACACCGGAAGGCACGGTCATCACCAACACGGCGACCGCGACCTACACCGACGCGAATGGCAACGCCTACGCGCCGGTCAGTGGGTCGGTCTCAGTGACCGTCGGGTTCAAGGCCGGCGTGACAGTTACCGCCAACACGCCAAGCCCGTCCGCCGCTTCACCGAGTACGGCGGACACAATGACGTTCACAGTGGCGAACGTCGGCAACGGCACCGACAGCATGACGATCTCCGACGGCATCTCCGTTGCGGGGGTGATCACGGTGACCGGCTACCGCTACGGCGCCACGACCTACGCGTCCCTCGCGGCCCTGAATGGGGCGCTGGCGAGTGTCGGTATCGCGCAAGGCGGCTCGATCGTCATCAAGGTGGTGTTCGACGTGGCGAGCGGCAAAGGCGGGGTGACCACCGTCTACACGCTCACATCCACGTCGCGGCGGTCGCCGGCGACGTCGGCCAACGCGTCCAGCACGCTTACACCCATTACGGTCTACGGTGTTGCCGTAACCCCCGACGGCGGGCAGAACGTGCAGCGCCTGCCGGGCAATGGCTATTCGTTCACGTTCGCCGTGCAGAACAACGGCAACGGAAACGACAATCTCGACGTGATTGCGACGAGCCCCGGCTCGCCCGTGATCACCGTCGTGTCGGTGAACGGGGTAGCGGGCGACAGTGCGCGCATCTCGCTGGGTGCCAGCGCCTCGCAAAACATCGTGGTCGTGTACAATGTGGCCAACGTGGCGGGCGGGTCGACCGATACGCTGACGCTGCTCGGCCGTTCCGTGGGCCAGCCGGCGACAACGGACCCGGGCTTCATGGACCTGACCGTCATCAAGCCGAACTTGACGCTCACCAAGGCCGCGTATCTGGACGACGGTGTCACACCCGTCGCGAGCGGCGTCGCCCCGGGACAGGTCATCCGGTACCGGTTCACCATCACGAACGGTGGAGCCACCTCCGCATCCACCGTACAGGTGACCGACGCGCTGCCCGCGCAGGTGACCTACGTCTCGACGAGCTCGAGCACCGGCTGGACCGTTGTGGTGGTTGGGCAAAACGTGACCGCCAACTACACGGGCACGGGCGGCGTCCTGGCGGCGAGCGCCAGCGCGACGTTCGAGCTGCGCGTCAGCATCAATTAAGGGCCGTAGCCCATGTGGCTCGGCACTCGAGCGGGTGAGGCGAGGCGGTTCGCGATTTGGGCGACCGCCTCCCTCAGTGCTTTCCTGCTCCTGGGGCCGCAGCTCTCCGCCCAGGGTACACCCGCCGGATCCCACATCCGCAACTGGGCCACACTCGCCTACACGTCGAGCGGCTTCGGATACGTCGTACCCTCCGACACCGTTGACCTCATCGTTGCACAGGTCGCCGCCGTGGGTCTCCAGGCTCCGCAATCGAGCGGCGCCAGCCCGGGGACCGCTGTCGTCTTCGCCCACACCCTGACGAACCTCGGGAACGGACTGGACTCCTTCAGCGTCGCGGCGACATCCGTCCCCGCATGGCCCCTGACGCTCTATCGCGACGTCAACAGCAACGGGGTGCTGGACGGTGGTGATATCGCGCTTTCGGGGCCAGTAGCTGTGGCTTCGGGGAGCACCGCCGCGCTGCTGGTGCAGATCGCAATTCCCGCCTCGGGTAGCGCCGGGGTGACCGATACGATCACCATCACCGCGACGAGCAGGTTTGACGGCGCCGTGAGCGGCTCGGTGCGCGACCTGCTCAGCGTGTCCTCCGCGCCGATCGCCTTCGGTGTCACCAAACAAGTGGATCGTGCCGCGGCCGCAGCAGGGGACACTCTCACCTACACGCTTGATTACGTCGCGTCTGGAACGGACAGCGCATCCGCGGTACAGATTGCGGACACGATTCCGGCCGGCGCCTCCTACATGGCCGGAACGATCCGTTTCAACGGCGTGCCCCAGACCGATGCCGCCGACGGCGACGCAGGCCGCCTGGTGGCCGTCGGCAACGGCGTCGTCGCGGTGAGCCTGGGCACCGTTGCGGCGGGCGCGGCAGGTTCCCTCACGTTCCAGGCGCGGGTCAACTCCGGAGCGCCTGCGACGGTCGTCAATCGCGGCAATCTCGTGTTCACCTGGAGCGGCGGCTCCGATACGACACTGTCGAACGCCGTGCAGACGACGATCCTGGCGCCGGCGCTGTCGCTCTCGAAGCAACTCACGAGTCCGGCCGTGGCACTCGTTGGCCAACAGGTGCAGTACCGGTTGCGCTACGGGAACGCGGCCAGCGCCGGCTCCGCGCAGAACGTCGTCCTGACGGACACACTGCCGGTTGGCCTACAGTACGCGAGCGCGACAGTACCCCCGACCATCGTGGGTCAGGTGCTCACCTGGCCGCTCGGCACTCTCGCGCCCGCCGACCGTGGCGTGATCGATCTCGTGCTGACGGTCGCGGCGTCGGTGCGCGACACGGTGGTTGCTCGCAACCTCGCCTACATCCAAGGGCAAGGAACGCCCGCCGTTTCGGCGCCCGCGACGCCGGTCGCGCTCGTCGGGCCGCCCACAGCGGCGCTCGGATTGGATCTGGTGGCAGACGTCCTCGAGGTCGGCGTCGGCGAGGCGATTCCTTACACGACCACCGTCCGCAATCCGGGCACACTGACGGTGACGAACCTTCAGATCGTGGTGCAGCTCCCTGCGGGTGCACGCTATGTGGTCGGCAGCGCGATCGGCGCCGACTCTGGCGTAGTGGCGGGCGGGCAGCGGTTGGTTCTATACAGCGCAGCCCCGCTCGCGCCAGGCTCGAGCCGGACACTTCGCTACGTGGCCGCTCTGATCTCCGCGCCGGGCACCGTTGCCGAGGCGCGGGCTGTGGCGACAGGCCAGGTCACCGGGGGATTGGCCGGCTCGCCCGAAGCGATCGCGTGGGTTCAAGTCCGCGCCTGGCCGATGGAGACGCGCGCCGCGATCGGGAAGGTCTGGGTGGATGCGAACGGGGACGGGATGCAGGGAGCCGGCGAGGCTGGCCTCGCCAACGTCGACATCTGGACCGAAGACGGGATGGTCGCGACGACCGACTCCACGGGGAAGTTCTCCTTCTCCAACGTGCGAGCCGGCCGCCACGCCTTCCGTCTCGACCCGCGCTCCATTCCCGACGGGTATCGGCTCGCCTCCGAAGACATCCAGCTCGTGGACGCCAGTGGCTGGACGACGCCTCGGGTGGACTTCCGTCTGGTTGCGACGCGTGCAGGCGCCGGCGTGGCGACGCAACCGACGCCAAGCCCTGAGAGCCGACGCACCCCAACTGAGACTGGGCAAAACACGCGGATCGTCGCGAGTCAGCGGACAGTGGAGTTCTCGTTTGCCGCAGTGCGCCTCCCCGACACGCGGGCGGGTGAGGGGCTCGCCTTCGAGCACGAGCTACCCACGCGATACCATCCGCTCGTGCGCTACGAAGTGAACGTGCGGCAGTCGCAGGGCGTCGCGCTCGACGCAGTCGTGACCTTCATCCCGCGTGCGGACTCAGCGGTCGTGTACGTCGATGGCGCGCAGTTCACGAAGTACACCTGGCTGGAGCGCGCGATCCCCATCCCCTTCGCGCGCCCCGGCGCCAAGATCCGGATCATCGCGTGGTCGTCCCAGCGACGCGATTCCGCCGCAGTGCGCATCGTGGCGTGGCCGCCGCAGGCCGGCAAAAATGCGACGCAACGCCGCTATGCGGGTCGGACGGAATCGAGCATCCGCGCGCCGGTGCAGAGCGCGTCGACGCCGGTGTACGCCGCCGTTCGGGTCCCGGAGTTCGGCGAGTGGGCGACGCCCCCGGCCAGTGCCGGCGTCCCCGCCCCCGCCCCCGTTTCCCCGGATTCGAGCGGGCCCGCGTTCGAGCAGCGCGACTCCGTGCTCCGCATCCCTCCCGCAGACACGGTGGTCGTGCCGCATGCCCGGGGCGGCCCGGAGGGTCAAGCCGCCGAGCAGCTCCTCGCGGCCGTGCGAGGTCCAGGAATTGAGATCTTCGCGCCGAGCGACGGCACCGTGCTCTCGGCTGACCGCGTCTACGTCGGCGTCAAGGGCGAGCCGAACGTCCCGGTCGTGCTGTACGATGGCGCCACGCTGATCGATACGGCCCGGACCCGGATTGACGGCGTCTTCGACTTCGTCGCCGTGCCGCTCGCCCGTGGCCCGCACCGCCTGCGCGTCGCCGTGAAGAATTCGTGGGGCCAGGAACGTTGGGACAGCATCGCCGTTCACGTGACCGGCTTGCCCGCCCGATTCGAGATTTCCCAAGGCGCTCGCCCTCTGACGCTCGCCGCCGACGGCCGTTCGACCGCCGTGGTGCACGTGCGCGTCGTGGACGGTTGGGGTGTGCCGGTCGCGCAGCCCGCCTACGTGACCGTCAGCGCAAAAGGCGCCGAGCCGCAGGGCGTGGACGCGGATGCTTCTTCCGTGGGACTGCAGCTGCTCTCCACCGCGGCCGGCCGCCTGGCGATCGAGCTGCGACCCGGGCGCGTCGTGGGCCCCGGTGAGCTGGAGATCAAGTCGGGCGATGCGACGGCGACTGTGCCGCTCGAGCTGCTTCCCGAAGTACGCGGGTTCACGGTGGCCGGCTCCGGTCAGATCGGAGCCGGGGCGGCGCCGGACGCGTATGGGGCGCTCACCGCTCGCGGCCGCCTCGACTCGCGCACCTCGTTCACGCTGGGGCTCGACTCGCGCCGGTTGAACGACGGGCGCAACGCGTTCGACCGCAGCGCCGATCCGTTGGAGGAATCGCAGTACCCGATTCTCGGCGACGCCAGCGCCCAACAGAAGACGGGCGTGGCGGCGCATGTGACGACTGGCCCCCTCACCTGGAGCGCATTCGGCAGCATGACCTCGCAGGCGTTGCATCAACTCCAGCTGCGAGGCGCGGGCATTTCCGGGCCGTATCAACTGGCCGCCGACATGGTGCCGGGCACGGAATACGTACGCGTCGAGACGCGCGATCGCGCGAATCCGGAGCGCGCGGTTGAGACCCAAGCCATGGTCCGGTTTGTGGATTACCAGATCGATTACACCGCCGGCGTCGTGCTCTTCAAGCAGCCGATCCCGGCGACTGACGCGGACGGCAATCCCGTGTTCATCATGGTGACGTTCGAGGCGGCGAGCGGAGCGGAACAGCATCTCGTGGCCGGCGCCCGGGTCGCGCTCGACGTACGCCAGCTGGTCGGGGACGGGTTGCCGCTCGACTCGCTGCGCATCGGCGTAACGGCGGTCAACGCGGAGCAGGCGATCAACCGTTACCGGCTGGTCGGCGGAGACCTGCGGTTGTTCCGCGCCGGCGCGCTGGACGTGGGCGGCGAAGTCGCCTACGCGGAGCGCGGCGACTCCACGGGCCTCGCGACGTCGGCCAAGGCGAGCTACAGCCTGTTCGACGGGACGCTCACGTTCGGGGCCAGCTACATGCGCGTCGGGCGTGAATTCACGAACCCGTCCAACGTGGCGTTGCAGCCTGGCCTGGTCGAAGCGAGTCTCCGGACCGGTCTCAAGCTCGGGGCGACGGAGCTGCGGGCCGAGCATTCCCGCGAGGAGTTTGCGCTGCAGGGCGTCGATCGCGTGCATACTCGCGTCGGGATCGTCCAGCGCCTCGGCGGCGCCTTGCAAGTCGACGGCGGTGTGGCGAGCGATCACGTCAGTGGAGCGAGCATGGCGCAAAGCGACGTGACCGCGGCGGATGTACGCGCGAAGTGGAGCGCCTCACCCAACTTGCAGATTTGGACCGAAGCGCGGCGTCACCTCAGCCTGTCGGGGCCGGAGCTCTCCCCGGAGCTGTGGGGCGTCGGCGCCAGCTATCAAGTGTTGCCCACACTCGCACTCGAGGCGAGCGAGCGCTACGTCTCGCGACCCGACAGCCAGAAGCCATACTCGGTCACGAGCGTCGGCATGCGAGCGGACATGGGTCACGGCACGCAAGCCTGGGGGAGCTATCAGCTCACGGGCGGCGTCAGCGGCGCGGGCAATGCGGCGATCATCGGACTCCGTAACCGGCTGCAGATCAGCCCGGACCTGGCCATCAATGTGCTGTTCGAGCGCCGCCAAGGAGTAGGTCGCGCCTCGGTCGCCGATCCGGTGCGCGCGCTCCCGTTCCTGCAAACCGAGGCCGATTACTGGTCCGCGGGTGCGGGCCTGGAGCTGCTGCCCAAGCGCGCGCCGTATCGCTTGACAGCCCGCGCCGAGTACAAGGATGGTACGCTGCAGTCCACGCGGCTCGCCACGGTGGCGGGCGACGTGGCGTTCGCGTCGTCGTTCGCGCTGCTGACGCGACAGGAGTATTCGCAGAATGCGCTGCCGGGCGTGCCGTTGTCGCGCCGCCTGTCGAGCCTGTGGGGCCTGGCGCTGCGGCCGGCGCACACCGATCGGCTCAACATCCTGGCCAAGTTCCAGTGGAGCGACGACCGCAATCCTGTGGGCGGTGGCGTGCTGATCGCACGCGGAGAAGAGCGTAGGGTGATCGGTGCCGCGGAGCTGATCTGGACGCCGCGGCCGACGTTGGAACTCTCTACGCGCTACGCGGTGCGCCGCACCGCAGCCGAGCGGCTATATCCAGATGGCACGCCGCAAACGCTGACCGCCTGGGCAGACTACGTCGGTGGGCGCGTGAATCTCGACCTCAATCGCTGGGTGAGCCTGCGGAGCGATGGCCGGCTGCTCATGGAGCGCACAACCGGAGCGAGCGCATGGGACGGCGCTCCCGCCGTGGTGTTGCATCCTGTCGCGGCCCTGGAAATCGCGACCGGCTACCGGTTCGGCAATCTGAGCGATCCAGATTTCTCGGTGCGCGGCGGGCATGGCGCGTTCGTGACGTTGGCCGTGACCGTGACGGAAAAGCTGTTCCCCACCGCAGCCGCATTCTGGCGGTCCCGCTTCTGAGCTGGCCGGCGGCGTCGATTCGGGATATCTTCGGTAGTCTCCTACGCTGGGCTGTTCCATGCGTCGCATTCTCCTCGCAGATGCTGACGCTTTCTACGTCGCCGTCGCGCGCGCGGTCGATCCCGACGGTGCCGGGAAGGCCGCCCTCCTCATTGTCGGCGGCTCGCGCGAAAGCCGCGGCGTCGTCTGCTCCGCCTCCTACGAGACTCGCAAGTTCGGCGTTCGCTCGGCGATGCCCATCGCCCGCGCGCTGCGGCTCTGCCCCGATGCCGTCTGCGTGCCGATCCCCTTCAAGGCATGCCTTCAGAAGAGCGGCGAGATCCGCGAGCTGTTGCACGAGTTCTCGCCGATCGTCGAAGGCGCAAGCATCGACGAGTGGTATCTCGACCTGACCGGAACCGAGGGCGTCTATCACCACGAGCCGCTCGAAACGACCGCGCAGCGCATCCGCTCGCGCCTGCGGGAGGCGACGGGACTCACGCTCTCGATCGGCGGCGGCACCAACAAGCTGATCGCCAAGATGGCGGTGGACCGCGCGAAGCCGAGCCGGGGCGGCGTGGGCATCCTCATCATCGAGCCGGGATCGGAACAGGACTTCCTGCGCTCGTGCACGCTCGCCGACATCCCGCTCGTCGGTCCGAAGTTCCAGGCGCGTCTCGCGCAGCGCGGCCTGATCACCGTGGAAGACGTGCTGCGTCACGACCTCGCCGCGCTGGAGCGTTGGATGAGCAAGCGCGAAGCGCAGTGGCTGTGGAACCGGGTCCATGGGCGTGACGCGGGAGACGTGTTCCACCGCACCATGAACCGGGGGATCAGCCGCGACGAGACGTTCGGGAAGGATCTGCAGGAGGACCCTGACATCGAGCGCGAGCTGCTGCGACTCGTCACGCGCGCCGCCGCGGACATGCGCGGCGACGGGCTCACCGCCAGAACCGTGGCGGTGCGGCTGCGCGATTGGGACTTCAAGACCCGATCCGCGCAGCGGACGCTGCCCGAGCCGGTGGTGTCAGACCGCGTGATTCTGCGCGTTGCGCACGAATTGCTCGCAAGCTTGCGCCACGCTCGACGCGTGCCGGCGCGACTCGTCGGCGTGCGGCTGTCAGGCCTCGCGAAGGCACCACTGACCGATCAGCTGGTTATCCTTTCTGAGGAGACTGAACGCGACCGCGGCTTGGCGCGCGCCATCGACCGCGTGCGCGGCAAGTTCGGCGCAAAGAGCATTCTGCCAGGCGGCATCGTCGAGGAAAAATGAACGTCCGATTTCTCACACTTGTTACGCTGAGCTTCGTCCCGCGTCTCGGCCCGGCGCAGGTCATCGCACGTGATTCCGAGGTCTACGAGCTCGCGCCCTCGAGTCGCTTCGTCGTGCGCACCGGGAAGGCCGGTTTGTTCGGATTCGCCGGTCATGAGCATCTCATCCAGGCTCGGCAGTTTTCGGGCCGCGTCGTGTACTATCCGCACCAACCGCAAGGGTCCCACCTGGCGGTCTCCATCGCGACGGTAGGCCTCGAGGTGCTGACGCCCCCCGATACCGAGGAAATCCGTAAGGTGACGGCGGCGATGCGCGCGGATGTGCTGGACGTGGCGCAGTACCCGGAGATCACGCTCACGTCGCAAGCAGTCGAACTGGCGGGAGACACGCTTCGCATTCAAGCCGCGCTCACCCTGAAAGGCCAAACGCGCACCGTGCCACTGACGGTGCGCGTTCGGATCGAGCCGGATACGCTGCATGCTACGACGACATTCTCGGTGCGGCAATCAGACTACGGCATTCGTCCCTATCGCGGCGGACCGGGTGGCACCGTGCGCGTCGCGGATGCCGTCACGTTCGACATCGACGCCGTCGCGCTGCGCCGCCCTCCGCCCTGACTCAATTCGAGCCGGCGGTCCTCGCCGTCGGGGGCGCGGGGTTCGCGATGAAGCGCGCCACGTTCTGCTTCAGCTCCGCGAGCGCCGGTTCGTACAGATACATCATGTGCCCGGCGTCGTAGTACTTGAGTGTGATGTTGTCGCGCAAATCGGGTGACAGCCCTTCGAGATGGTTGACGGTGTACTCCGTCGCGAAGAACGGCGTCGCCAGGTCGTAATAGCCGTTCTCGACCTCGATCCGCAGGTGCGGGTTGGTCACGAGCGCCTGCGTCAGGTCGGAGCCGACGTACGTCGTCGTCGCCCAGCCACGCTGGCCGTCACGCGCCCAGTTCCACTGCCCCTGGTTGCCGCCTCCCATCAAGTAGCGGTCCTGCGTGTCGAACTTCAGCTCGCCGCGGAGGTACGCGTTGGCGGCCGCCGTGAATGCGCCCGTCACGGCATTCGACTGCGGATCGCCCGGCGCGTTCTCGGTCAAGAGATCGGGCAGCGGGCCCGTGAAGCGTGAATCGAGCCGCCCCGTCACGAGTCCGCGGCTACGCTGCAGCTCGGCCATGAATTGCCGCAGGTTTACGCGCAGGTTGGCCCGCATGACATAGTCCTCGGAGAGCCCGGTGTACGCCGCGACCTGCTTGGCCACCGCGGCCTTGCGATCAGCCGGCAGGGTCGCTCCAGCGGCGAGCGCGCTGGCGTAGTCGCCCATCGCGTAGCGGCGGACTTCAGTCAAGAATGCGCTCATATTGGCGGGCGCCGGGATCACCTTGTGATATGCCGCGGTCGCGGCATAGCTCGGCAGGTAGAGCTCGTACGACAGATCGTGCCCGGCCGAGAACAGCAGCGTTTCGAAATCGAGTACAGACGAAATCAGCACGATGCCGTTCAGCGATATCCCGTCGCGCTCCAGCCGGCTGCCGAGGACCGCCGATCGGGTCGTCCCGTAGCTTTCGCCGATCAAGTACTTGGGCGAGGCCCAGCGGCCGTTGCGGCTCACGTACTGCGAGATGAACTGCGCGAGCGCTTTGGCATCCTCGTCCACGCCCCAGAAATCCTTCCCGGTGCCCTTGCCGACGGGCTTGGAGAATCCTGTCCCGATGGGATCGATGAACACCATGTCGGTGACATCGATCAGGCTGCTCTGATTGTCCACCACTTGGTACGGGGGCGGCGGCGTGGGCCTAGCGTCCGTCGTCACGATGCGACGCGGACCGAACGCGCCCATGTGCAGCCACGCCGACGCGGATCCGGGACCGCCATTATAGATGAAAGCGAGGGGTCGCTGGCTCGGGTCCCCCGCGCCGGTGCGCGTGTAAGCCGTATAGTAGAGCGACCCGATCGTCTCGTCCTTGTCGTTCTTCAGCAGCAGCGTCGCCGCGGTCGCGCGATAGGGCACGAGCTGGCTGCCGATGCGGATGGTGTGATCGGTGACCGACGACGCTTCCTTCGGGATCGGTGCAGCCGCGGCTTTGGCCGCGGTGTCACGCTCCGACGCCGCTGGCGCGGTGTTCTGTGCCGTGAGTGGAACGGCAAGCACGCACGCCGTCAAAATAATTGTGCCGACTCTCATGATGCCTCTCCCCCCATTTTTGCGTCAGTGACTGATCGCGAAGAAATACGCCCCGATGACCGGACCCCGCACCGGCCGCTGGCCCGGCTGGGGCGGCGGCGTTCCCGGGGGCAACGGACCGTATTCGGGCTGGAACAGATACGCGATGTGCTTCTGCAAATCCACCGAAATGGTCTTGGCGCCGCGCATCGTCGGCACCGTCGCGACCACCGTGTACTTGTCAGGCGAATCCTGGCGCACGACGGTGACGTTGCTGTCGCGCCCGGCGGGGATGTAGATCAACTTCTGTACCGGATCCCACCCCAGGGCGTCGACGCCATCGCCGTTGGCGATCG
>QHUF01000157.1 GCA_003221075.1 Gemmatimonadota bacterium | reverse complement strand
TCGAAGGTGACACGGCCCGCCAACTCTTTGAGCTGGTACCCGCCGATGATCAGCTCACCGGCCTGGCCGTCCACGTGACTGAGGCGTGTCTGGGCCGCAACCACCCCATCCAATCCGCGCGGGGTGGTCTTCGAAGGTCCGGTCATCGCCGCCCCTTCGCCGCCGCTTCACCTCGCCGCCGCCTCACCTCGCGGCCGCTCCTGTGACCGCCTTTACCAGTTGGTAGATGTATTCCGCCCCGTCATAGAAATCCTGTACACCAATTCGCTCGTCTCGACCGTGCGCGCGGATGTCGTTGATGTCCACGAACACGCCCGACACGCCGTACACCGGAATTCCGGCATTGCGAAGATACAAACCGTCGGTCGCGCCGGTTTCCATGACCGGGATGACGGGGATGTGCCAAAGCCGCGTGGTGACCCGTTCGATCGCGCTCATGACGTCGGGCTGGAGCGCCGCCAGCGGACTGGGCGTTGCCGCCGTTACCACGGTCACCTTGACCGCCGTGTCATTCACGACTCTGATCAGCGTGCCTTGCACCTCTTCCGAGGGCGTGCCAGGCAGCATCCGGCAATTGACCGTGGCGCTCGCGCTCTGCGGCAGCGCGTTCTCGGCGTGCCCGCCGGCGAGCTCCGTCGCCACGCACGTCGTGCGCAGCTGGGCGTTGTAGAGCGGGCTCGCGTCCGAGAGCCGCCGGATCGCGGCGGTGTCCGGCGTGGTCCGACCAACCGCTGCCATGTCCGTGGCGATCGCGCCCTGTTGCAGCTGCGACCACCTGGCGAACGACGCCCGCGTGATGTCGTTCAGCTGCGCCGGAAAGTCGTACGCGCTCAGCCGGCCGAGTGCCGCGGCGAGGCGGTAAATCGCGTTGTCCTTGGTCGGCAGCGAGCTGTGGCCACCCGGATTGCGCACTTCGAGCTTGAAGGTCACGAAGACCTTCTCGGCGGCCTGCACCGATCGGAACGCGCGCTTGCCGTTCAGGATCACCGGATCGCCCGCGTCCATGTTGATCACATAGGCCGCGTCGATCATGTCTCGGGTGTTCGCGAGCAGCCACTGCACGCCGTTGTAGTCGCTGCCGCCTTCCTCGCCGGTCGTGAGCGCGAGAATCAGGTCGCGGTTGGGGCGATAGCCCTCCTGCTTGAGGCGGACCAGCGTGGCGACGAGAATCGCCGAGCCGTCCTTGACGTCCATCGTGCCCCGGCCGTAGAAAAACCCGTCGCGCTCGAGGAACGTAAACGGGTCCACGGACCAGTCCTCTCGCTTTGCTTCAACGACGTCGATATGCGAGAGCAGGAGGATCGGTTTTTGCGATCCCGTTCCCCGAAAGCGGGCGACCAGGTTGAAGTTCCGTGATCCCTCCCGTCCGATCACCTGCACGTCGGCCGCAGGGAAACCCGCATCGATCAGCCACTTCGCCATCGCATTGGACGCGATGGTCGTGCTCCCGCTCGAGCCGGTCGTGTTGATGTTGATCAGCTGCTCGAAGATGTCGCGGGCACGCTGGTCGTTCGCCGACAACGTGCGTTGCGTTTGCGCGCGCAACGGCACGGTGCAGCCGATAACGAACGCGAGCAGACACGCACGTTTCATTTCATTCTCCCTGGGATATGAGCAGGAGCACTACTGGTCGGCGCGATTGCGCCAGGCCATGGTCAGTGCCTCGCGCACGGCGGCCTTCGTTGCGGCGCGCAGCATGACGTGCGTGCTTCCCTTCTTGCCCCATCCGCCCGGCACTGGCACGAACGTGGTCGGCTCGGTGCGCACGAACAGCTCTTGCTGCTCGCGCGTCAGGATGACGACGCCCATCCCCTGGCGAGGGTACCCAAGCGTCGCGAAGATTTTGCCGCTGACCCGAAAGTCCGGATGCCCCATGTGCGCCGCCTCGATCGCGTCGGGAAGTCTCAGCGCCATCCGGCGAAATTCGTTTGCCGTCATCAGGCCTTCCTCATTACCCTCAATGCGCGCGGCTGCTCCGCAGCTCCGCCTCCGAGACGATGAAGCCGAACGCCGGCCAACCACCCGACGCCACGGAGCGCTCGAACCAGCTCCGGGCGCGTGCCGTGTCGCCCTGTACGAGATACCAGTTTCCGATGCCGTAGCTCAGCGTTGCAACCTGGATGTCGCTGGTATCGGCCGGTGTGAACACCGAATCGGGCGAGACCTCGCCGCGATAGAGGCGCAGCCGCTGTGCATAGGCGTTGCCCGCATTCGGCGTGTCGGGATGGCGATCGAGCAGCGCCTGGGCGTCAGCCTTGCGGCCGGCGCGTGACAGCGACATCCACAGCCAGTCCGTCGAGCCCGCCCGCTCCGCCGAGTCGGGCGAGATGGGAAGCGCGCGGGTGAACGCGTCCGCGGCGCCGCGGAAGTCCCGGCGCACGAACTTCACGATGCCCAGGTGATACCAGATCCCGTAGATCGTGCTGTCGAGTTTGGCGCCGCGCTGCAAATCGTCCATCGCCTTGTCGAATTGCCGCGTGGAGAGATAGCGATGGCCGCGCCAGCGATACAGCAAGGCGTTGTTCGGTGCGAGCCCCAGGCCGCGCGTGAACGTGGCGATCGCTTCGCGATACTGCCGGACGCCCGATTGCGCGACGCCCAACGCGATGATGCGGTCGATGTTGCGCGGATCGGCCGCCAGGACACTCTCGGCGCGGGCGATGGCGCCGGTGTCGCGCTGGGAGCGATACTCGACGCCCGCCGGTGAGCGGTATTCGACGGACTGCAGCAGGCAGAGTGGCGCGAGAACGTTGAGTAGAGCAGGCATACGCGTTAGGGCTTGACCTCCAGATGCGCCCGATACGCGCTGAGCGAGTCACTCAACCCGTTCAACGCCTGCTCGAGCGAGTTCCCGGCGAGGCCGCGGTGCGATGAAAGCGCGCGGCTCGTGTGGCCGGTGCTGCTCCAGGAATAAGTCGTTGCACTGCGGTAGGGTCGCACATCGAGCCGAATCCGGACGTCGGATGACACGGTGAACACGCCCTGACCGGTGGCCCCGGCGTCGAACCGGGGCACCAACAACAGGTCGGCGACGCTGGTATCGGCGGGCCCGGACAGCCATTGCATGAGATCGGCGTCACCCACGCGCCTGACCTCCGCACTCGTGAACGACGCTTTCACCATGTCGGTCAACGCCAAAGCGGCGGAGGTGCCCATATGATAGTTGAACTTGTGAAAGCCCTGGGACGATGTCGTCGTGTAGTCCTCGAACGAGGGCGTGATCAACATCAGGGCACGCGCCTGAATCGGTGGCTGCACGGCGGCGATCTTTGTGGGCGTAACCTTCGGTGCGACTTGGTGAGTGCAGGCGCCGATGATCAGCAACACAGGCGCCAGGACGACAAGCGGACGCATGAGTCCCTCCTGAGGTAGGCAGGCGGCCCCAAATCTATCCACCGGGCAAACGTTGGTTAGGAGGCGTTGGAACGATGACGACGTGACCTTTCAAGAACCATCGGAGGGTACTTCTCCTTCGGTTACAAGCCGCGCTTGAAATCCACAGGAATTGCGACGCGAACCCGGACGGCTTTGGTAGCGAGACACACAGGCTCAAACTTGGCACTGCGCACCCACTGTACCGCTGCACCCGTGAGTTCGGAATCCGGCGAACTAATCGTCTGGATGGATTGAGCATCGGGACGTCCATCCGCATTGATCGTGACCGCAAGCAGGACTCGACCGTCTACACCGCGAGCGCGCGCTTTCGCAGGATAGCGGATGGGTTCGGCCTCGTAGAGTATTGGCCGCTCGGTCACTTGCGTGGTGTCATAGACGGTGGAATCCGACAACGCCATGCCGCCGCAGAACGTCGAATGGCCGGATGCAGTCGCTGTGCCAAGGGTGGCGATCGGCACTATCACCCCGCCTCCCGCGCAGCCAAGTGCTATCACGAGCAGTAGCGGAAGAGAACGATTCATGAGCCCCTCTTGGGACCCGAGAACAGCTTATACACGACGAAGCCCCCGACCCCTACTACGGCCAAGGTTGGGATCCAGCCGATCACTCCGAGTAACAGCATTCCAACCACACCCAGGGCGGTCCCCTTTACCCAACCGACCAGCTCGCCTTTCGTGCGCGCGCTTTCGACGTCCTTCTGCGTGTAGAGATCGGGAAGGTCGATCTTGACCATGCGTAGGATTCTACCACAGACGACGCGCGCCGTCAGCCTCGGATGCGCGTGTTAGGCGGCACGACGTTGACCTCGCGCGGCCTAAAGACAATCGCCACTCGTGCAGTGGACAAGAAGGAGTAACAGGAAGCTTCCTGCAATACACACAACGCTGACGATGAAAGGAATGAACAGGCGATACGCAAGATGTCGATCTGCGAGCCCGACCGCCGTTCCACTCACCAGGAGGGGAATGCCCGCTGCAAGAACCAAAAGGGCCACGACGTCTCGCACAAGTACGTTATGGAATGGGTTCGACCACCGCGCCAGGACCGTTGGGGCAACCAGGGCGAGACTCAACGCGCCGGCCGCGATTGAAATTCCGATCCAGACTTCCTTGCGCTGAAAGACTGATGTGAGACTGGCCACGATCACGACCGCACTGAGCAGCGCGATCGGCCAGAGGTCGAAGTACCAAGCCAGTAACTGGGGCCTCAGAAACCCGCGCAGCGACCGGCGCAGGTTCGCAGTCGGGGCAAGACCGCGAACGAACTCAGGTGTGCGCGATGGGGAAACCAGAGCGTAGCCGGACGATTGGCCATCTGGGATATAAACCGCTATTCCGGAACGTTGACCGGTGCGTAGATATGCCGGGACGGTTTCGGGGGCGACCACAAAAGTGTAACCGAGCGCGCTCGCCATTTCCCGAACGCGACGCAGGGCAGGTGCGACGGAATCGAGCTTGCCAGGAACGATCGCAAGGACTGTCGGGCCGACGATGACTGGTATCGAGTCAGCCCGCACGACTTCACCCTGGGACCCACTTGGCGTGTTAGCAGCGCTAGGCATCTGACTTCCAATGGCGGCGACGAGAGCAACCACGAAGCTTTGGCGCGTTGAAGAAAAACTCATTACCTAGTCTACACGCGCCACCAGCTTCAAGCGCTTGTTAGGCGCCGGCACAACGCGCTCGTCGATTGCGCGCCAAGACTACCCTTGGAATACGCGCGCCACTTCGCGTCCGTGCTGTCCACCTGTACGGTGCTCGACGTCGTGCTGTCGCCCGGAAGGACCAGCGTTTTCAGCGTTTTCCTCGAGTCGACAGCTTTCAGCACACGTTGCCGTAGACCTCGACAGTCGACTTCAACCTGTTCCACAAGGTACCCGGCTCCAAACTCGGGCCGGTACCGATCAAAATCCCAACGCAACCAGACTACATAGGAGCCATCCCTGCGTCCGACCGCAGCGGTGTCCAAATCGACCGTCTCGCCTTCAGTGGTGAGAAGCCGCACCCAGTGGCGAGATGTGGCGACCTGGCAGGGAGCCATCGATGGAGCAAGGATAGAAGTGAGCAGAGCAACCAGGCTTACCTGGTTTTTCATGTGCCACCCGAATGCGAAAAGTCCAACCTTCAAACACCCAGACGCGTCTGCTATTCCATCCCCATGGGGACGGACAGGGAGGGATTCGAACCCTCGATACCCTTGCGGGCATACCGGTTTTCGAGACCGGCGGTTTCAACCGCTCACCCACCTGTCCTACTGACCAGAGGCCGAGAGGCCGAGAGGCTGAGGGGCTATGAGTAATCGGGGAGGAGTTACTCTTGCCTCATTCCTCACGTCCCCTCGGCCTCTCGGCCGCTTGGCCTCTCGGTCTTAGCGGACAGGGTGGGATTCGAACCCACGTAACGGTTGCCCGTTAACACGCTTTCCAAGCGTGCGCCTTCAGCCACTCGGCCACCCGTCCTGAAATACTCGACGCCGAAAAGCTAATCAGGCACTGCGCAGCTTACCACGGTCAACCTTTCCGAGATGCGTACGAGGAAGCACGTCCAAAAACGTCACCGATCGTGGCGCCTTGTACGGTTCGAGCCGTTCACGCGCGAATGCCTGCAACTCCTCAGCAAGACCCGGCCGCTGTTCTGTCGCGACGACGAAGGCCTGCGGCTTTGTGAGACCGCTCGCGTCTTCGACCCCGACGACCGCGACCTCTTTCACCAATGGATGTTGTAACAGACATCCTTCCACTTCCTGCGGTGCCAACCATTTCCCGCCGACTTTGAGCAATTCGTCGGCACGACCGCAGTACGTGAAGTAGCCGTCCGCATCGCGCCGAATCAGATCGCCCGAGACGTACCACTCGCCGCGGAATGCGGCTTTCGTCTTGTCCATCTGCTGCCAGTAACCAATCGCTCGCGAATCCCCTCGCACCCACAGCATGCCGACTTCCCCATCGGGTAAATCGTGGTCCAGGTCGTCGCGCACCCGCACATCGAACCCCGGCACGACCATGCCAATGGTGCCGGGCCGCACGGCACCCGGCCGGTTCGAAATGAAGATGTGCCACATCTCGGCGGTGCCGAGGCCGTCGAGCAGCTCCACGCCGAACGTTGTTTTCCACCGTT
>QHUF01000156.1 GCA_003221075.1 Gemmatimonadota bacterium | reverse complement strand
CCGATCGGCATCGACGTCGTGCAGCCGAGGCTGAGCTGGCGGATCGCAAGCGCTCGACGCAACACGATGCAGGCTGCTTATCAGATCCAGGTCGCGACCAGCGAAGCGAGCCTTGCGCGTGGCGCGGACTTGCTGTGGGATTCGAGGAAGGTGACCTCGGACGCATCCGTCTTTGTGGATTATGCCGGTCCGCCCGCGGCCTCGCGCACTCGATACTACTGGCGCGTCCGCGTCTGGGACACGAACGGTCGTGCGTCGCCGTGGAGTGCGGCCGCGCTTTGGGAAACGGGACTGCTGCAGCCCGGGGACTGGACCGCGCGGTGGATCGGTCCGCCGCCAACCACGAGCGACAGCCTCCCATCGCCATCGCCCCTCTTGCGAGGCTCGTTCCAGGTGGCCGAGCGTGTCCGCTCCGCCCGCCTCTACGTCACGAGCCTTGGCCTCTACGAGGCCTATCTCAACGGACAACGCGTCGGCGATCAGCTCTTCACACCGGGCTGGACGTCATACCGCCGCCGGCTGCAGTACCAGACCTATGACGTGACACAACTCGTGCGGCCCGGCGCCAACGTCGTCGGTGCGATGCTCGGCGATGGCTGGTACCGCGGTCAGCTGGGGTTTTTTGGGCAACGGAATCTGTACGGCCGGCGGCTTGCTCTTCGGGCGCAGCTCGAGATCCGCTACGAAAGCGGACGTACGGAGCGCATCGTGTCGGATACCGGCTGGAAGACCACCACGGGCCCGGTGCTCACGTCGGACATCTATGGCGGCGAGACGTACGATGCGCGCCGCGAGCTGGGCGGCTGGGCGAGCGCGCCCTTCGACGATCACGGCTGGGCACCCGTCGCCTTGGTGGATCCTCCGCCGGCGGCGCTCGTAGCAGCCCTGTCTCCGCCGGTCCGGCGCGTGCGCGAGCTGCGCCCCGTCTCGATCCGCCGCGCACCGTCGGGCGAGATGCTCTTCGACCTCGGCCAGAATTTCACTGGCTGGGCGCGTCTCACCGTCATCGGCCCAGCAGGGACGGCGATCACCATGCGGTTCGGCGAAGTACTCGACAAGGGCGGCAACCTCTACACCGCCAACCTGCGCGCCGCCGCGCAGACGGATCGATATACCCTCAGCGGGAAGTCGCGTGAGGTGTACGAACCGCACTTCACATTCCACGGCTTTCGCTACGTTGCCGTGGCGGGCCTTCCGAGTCAGCCGGACTCGACCACCATCACGGGTATTGCCGTCTCCTCCGATCTCCCGCAGACAGGGAGCCTCGTCACCTCGGACTCGCTGCTCAATCACCTGCAGCGCAACATCGTCTGGGGTCAGCGCAGCAACTTCCTCGACGTGCCGACGGACTGCCCGCAGCGCGACGAGCGGCTCGGGTGGACGGGAGACGCCCAGGTGTTCGCGCGGACGGCTGCGTACAACATGGACGTCAGTGGCTTCTTCGCGAAGTGGCTCAGCGATGTCGCGGCCGATCAGGACCCGAGCGGCAGTGTCCCGTGGGTGATTCCGAATCCCCTTGGCGGGGATTCCGTGCGCTTCGCGGGCACCGCGGGGTGGTCCGACGTCGCCGTCATCATTCCCTGGACGATGTACCTCACGTATGGCGACCGCCGTCTGCTCGAGCGGCAGTATCCGAGCATGCGCGCGTGGGTCGATTACGCGCGCCGCCGCGCGGGGCCGGATCTGATCTGGAGACCGGGATGGCAGTTCGGTGACTGGCTCGCACTGCACAGCGACGATCCCTCCTACCCGGGCGCGACAACGGGGACGGACCTGATCGCCACGGCGTTCCTCGCTCACTCCACGGATCTCGTGTCGCGCACGGCGGCGGTGCTGGGGCGCCGCGACGAAGCGGTCTCATATCATGCCCGGTTCCAGGCGATGCGTGACGCCTTCAATCGCGAATTCGTCTCGACGACAGGGCGAGTTGGCGAGAACACGCAGACGGCCTACGCACTGGCAATCGCGTTCGATCTGCTTCCCGACTCCCTGATCGCGGCGGCCGCCGGGCGACTGGCGCGCGACGTGGAAGCGCGCGACCACCATCTGACCACCGGTTTTCTCGGAACCCCATACCTGTTGCACGTACTCGGCGCCACCGGACATATCGGAGCTGCGTTCGCATTGCTCACGCAACGCACCTATCCGTCCTGGCTCTACCCGATCACGCGCGGGGCGACGACGATGTGGGAGCGGTGGGACGGGATTCGCCCGGACAGCTCGTTCGAGGATCCCGGGATGAATTCGTTCAACCACTATGCCTTCGGAGCGGTCGGCGATTGGATGTACCAGAATATCGGCGGAATCGACCTGGATGCTGCGGCGCCGGGATACCGCCATGCGCGCATCGCGCCACGGCCCGGCGCGGGCCTGACGAGCGCCAGCGCGTCAATTGAAACCGGTTATGGAAAGCTGAGCACTGCGTGGAAACTCGAGGGCCAGCGATTCGTGCTCGACGTCACGGTGCCGGCGAACACATCCGCCGAAATCACCATGTGGGACGCCCGCCTCGACGACGTGCGGGAGGGAGGGGTCTCCCTCACCGCACGCGACGGAATACGGGCCGCCCATCAACGCGGTAACGACGTCGTCGTGGACGTCGGCTCGGGCAGCTACAGTTTCGCGGCGACTCGGCCGCGCTGATTACTGCGGCCGCGGCTTCGCGGTCCGCTGCTCGGTCGAGCCTGAGCTCGAGCCCGTCGATTGAGTGCCGGTGCCGGTCCTGCCGGACGATCCGTTCGAGGGTCGTGAAAAATCGCCAGAAGGCCGTGGTAACGCCTGCGCTGTCGTCGCGTCATCCCCCTTGGCGTATCCCTCGCCGTTCACCACTCGGCCATGCGGCCGGGAGCTGCTGCCGCCACCTCCGCCAACGTAGACGATCGTCGGAGGATTGCTGCCCGGATAGAACCCATACCCATACCCGTACCCATAGCTGCCGGCACAGTCGTACGAGTACTGGTACATCAACAAATAGTAGCCGGAGCAGAGCGGGTCATACCCCAAGACGTACGTGGCCGGGGGCGTGCCAAAGCCGTCCCCTGTGGGCCGCCGGATCAGTCGCTCGCCTTGGCGCGACGCGGCGTTGATCGCAAAGGCTTTCGGGTACGACAGGGCCACCATGAGGTCGATCACGCGCGACGAGACGCCAGCGTCTGCGAGCGCGACGAGTCGTTTCGCGTCCAGCGTAAAGGGATCGGCGCGCTCGACGAGCCACGCTTCGATGACCGGGACATCGATGATCCGCGATGCCTCGATGACGTCGTCGGTCGCGAGTGGCACGCCCGCGGCAGCGCGTGCCTGAATGATCGCCGAGACGCCTAACCGCAGCGCATTCGCGACATCGTCGGGCACGAGCAGATCTGCCGTCGCCTCACGATAGCGCTGCACGCGCACGCCGGTTTGCGTTCCAATCGTCACGCTCTGGATGTAGAGCAACCATCCGGCGCCTGACATGGCGATGAGTCCCGTCCCCTCCCGCGCCGGTTCTCCGGAGCAGGCGTCTTCAGAATGCAGGTAAAGGCGCTGGCCGCGGGGGGACCACGCAGCGCTCTGCCAGCCGGTGCAGTTGTCACGCGTGGTCTCGACACGCAGCCCTGTCGCGGCGATGCGCTCACGTGCTGTGACCTCTCCCTTGGCAATGGTGACGATGTCGACGGTCGAACGGTCGCCGACGGGGACAACGCACATCGCGGACTTCGCAACTCCGACCTGCTCCCAGCAGCCGAGATAGGCGAGCCAGCGCGGGTCGATCGCGGCGTCCTGGCCGCGGGCCGGCACGGCGCCCGTGCCGAGCAGAGCGGCGACAACGAGTAATGTTAGGGTACGTGTACGCATGGTCCGTATCCCTCCTATTGTCTGATCGCCAAACCGGCTGCGATCGAGATTCCCGATAGGTCGATGCCATGGAAATTCACGTAGTCAGGGCTCATTGGTCCGTTCGCCCACGTGTAGCGCGCTTCTCCGGTCACCATGACGGCGCGGCCGAGGGACATTTCGACGCCGGCCAGCGCGTGCAGGACCGGCGTCCAGGCCTTCGACACGAACTCGTCGTAGAAAACGTTGCGCGTTTGGAAGTCGACGAAGTCACCAGCCTGATGGAATTCGTACCTCATCATCCCCGCGCCAAAGCCGACGTAGGTCGCCCGTGCGGCGGGGATCCACGCAAACCGGCCGATGGAGCGCCCGCGCGGGGACAAGTAGTGCCTGAAGCCCAACGTGACCGGCACGCGCCGCAGCGATGTGGTCTGCTCGATGGGCAGATTGTTCTGATCGACCCACTTGCGGAACTCGGAGCGGCGGGAAACACTCGCATAACCAATGTCGAACACGATGTCGTTGAAGCGCGACACTGGCAGGGCGAAGGTGGTTCCGACCGTGGCGGAGCTGAAATCGCCGCGGTCGAGCGTAAGTTGCTTCGTGACGAAGGTGAACACGTCGCTGCCCGCGAACGCTCGATCGAACCCGCCGTGTATGCCCCACGTGAAAAGCGGTCTGTGAAACAAGAAACCGTCGCCCGCGGTTTGCGCGCGCGACGGCCGAGTGACCGCCACGATGGCGGCTGCGGCGAGGAACAGGGCTCCCCCCGCATAGCGACCAGATGTCATGTCCACCCCCAGCGTTCAATCTCCCCTGATTCTACCTACGCACACGACAGGCCTTCCGTCAACCGTCCATTGTGACGTGTGGTGCGCCGAACCTTACGGAAACCTTACCGGTTGGCGGGACGCCCGGCGATTGCTATGCTAGAGAATGCTGCCGCACGCCGTCGTTCTCATGCTCCAGGCCGCGACCAACGCCGAGCTCGGGTATGTCATGAGCCTGCCAGACGGTTTCGTCTCGATCCCCGCCGAGTTCGCGGGCGCGCGGGATGTCGTCGGCTGTTGGGCCGGCGAGGGATCTCAATCGTCGCAGGGGTCATTCGTGCTCTGCGTCCAGCGCATGCACGCGACGTTGGGGCGAGAACATCTCAAGTCGTCGGATCTGCCGGCTTCGTCTAAGCTGCTGACGGTCAAGTGGCAGGGCCTCGACATCGATGCCATCCGCACCGACACCTCGCAAGCCGGAGCGCCGCTCACGGTCTACACGGCGCAGGTACCGTTGCGACGCGAGGCGATTCAGGTGGTTGTCGCGGGGCCCGGCGCGCGAGCCCCCGAGGCGCTGACTATACTCAACTCGGTCCTCGGCTCTCTGAAGGGCGAAACCAACTGGCTCTCCTCTACGGAGCGGGCGGGACGTTTTGGCACGATCGTCGGCTGGGTCCTCGGGATTGCGATCGGCCTGGTCATCGTCCGGATGGTCGTCACACGGCGGAGGCAGTCGAGGGTCTAGGATCTCGAAAGCTGCGATCTTGCGGGCGACTGGCCCCTCTGCATATTGGAACGCCTCAGATGCGCTGATCCCCGAGGCGTCCTCGTTTGGGTCGCCTATGCCTCGAGGGGAGCAAATCGCGAAACCGGCTGAGCGAGGGTACTCGCTTGGCCGGTTTCTTTTTCAAGGGAGCTTTATGACGTTCGCACCGAAGCGGCTTGCGTGCGGGGCGGCGGTGATTCTGATCGTTGCGGCGTGCGACGCCCCAACCCCAGTGGGACCAGTGCCGCAGGCTCGACTCGACGGTGGGACAACCATCGCCGGTCAGCTCATCGCTTTTGCCAGCCCTCGAGATGCCGGTCTCTTCCAGACGTTCGTCATGCAGGCGAACGGCACGAAGGTCACCCAGTTGACCAATCAACCTTTCTATAATGCGCGCCCCGACTGGTCACACGACGGCACGAGAATCACGTTCACCACCTGCCGCCCCTGGGACAATAGTTGTGAAGTCTACGTGATGAATGCCAATGGCTCGGGGCAAACGAACATCACGAACAACTATGCGACCGATCACATGTCGGTTTGGTCTCCGGACGATCGCAAGATCGCGTTCGCGAGCGATCGCGATGGCAACTGGGAGATCTACGTCATGAATGCGGATGGCTCCAATCCAGTCCGCCTGACTTTCGATAATGCGGTCGATGAGCAACCCAGCTGGTCGCCGGACGGCAGGAGGATCGCGTTCCAAAGCGATCGAGATGGGAACCACGAACTCTACGTGATGAACGCCGATGGCTCTTCACCGGTCAATCTTACTCACAACCCTGGATCGGATGAACGTCCGCGCTGGTCGCCCCGTGGCGATAAGATTG
>QHUF01000155.1 GCA_003221075.1 Gemmatimonadota bacterium | reverse complement strand
CACGTCACGATCGATGCGAACGGGCGCCGCTGCAAATGCGGCAACTACGGCTGCATCGAGGCGTACGCGGCCGGACCGGCGATCGCCGAGCGTGCGGTCGAAGGGATCCAGTCGGGCGTCGAGACGTCGTTGTCGGAGTATGTGAAGGGCGATCTCACCAAGATCACTGCCCAGATCGTCTACGAAGCCGCGAACGACGGCGACGAATGGGCGCTCGAGGTCGTGCACGAGACCGCCCGGCTGTTGGGCGCGGCGGTGGCGAGCTTCATCAACATCTTCAATCCTGAAGTCGTGGTGATCTGCGGTGGGGTCACGCAGGCCGGAGACAAGCTCTTCCACCCCTTGCGCAGCGAGGTCAAGCGGCGCGCGTTCAAGCCGGCCTGGGAAGCGTGCAAGATCGTCCCGGGAACTCTTCCCGGTACCGCGGGAGTGTTCGGCGCCGCGGCAGTCTTCATCCAGAAACATTGGGGCCTGCACTGAAGCGACTGGGTGTCATCGGGTCGATGGTGTGGGACACGATTCATGGCCGCGATCCCGCCCAAGCCGCCATCCAGGAATGGGGCGGCATCTCGTACGCACTCGCCGCGCTCGATGCGACGTTGCCGGACGACTGGCTGATTGTCCCCTTGATCAAGGTCGGTCGAGATCTCGCGGTCAAGGCGAATGATTTTCTTCGCAGCATACGCCACACGCCGCGCGGCGCACGCTTTATCGAGGTCCCCGAACCGAATAACCGAGTCACGCTCCGGTATGAATCGGCGGAACGGCGCTGCGAGCAGATGAGCGGCGGCGTGCCACCGTGGACGTGGCCCGAGCTGGGCCCGCTCGTGCGAGACCTCGACGCGGTGTACATCAATTTCATTTCCGGCTTCGAGATGAGTCTCGACACGGCGCAGCTCCTGCGCCGGGGTTTTCCGGGATTCCTGTACGCCGATCTGCACAGCCTCTTCCTGGCAAAGGAACCGGACGGCACTCGAGTCCCTAGCCCCCTGCCCCAAGCCCCTACGTGGTTCGGCTGTTTCAACGTCGTGCAGCTGAACGAGGACGAGATGCGGCAGCTGGGACCGGATCCCCTCGCGATCGCCGCCGATGCGCTGCGGCAGGGCTGCAGTACGTTGTGCGTGACACTCGGCAGACGCGGCGCCGCGTATTTCACGGGCAACCCGGTTCGAACGCAGCTGATTCCCGCGCCGGCCACGCACCAGGCGGCGTTCGATCGGATCGTCGATCCGACCGGATGCGGCGACGTGTTCGGCGGCGCCGTGGTCGCGATGCTGCTCGCCGGCGCCAGTATCGAGGACGCGTTGCGCACCGGCAACCAGCTCGGCGCGAGGAATGTGAATCACCACGGCGCCACGGGTCTGCGCGATCACCTCATGGGCAAGCTCTCGGTGGTATGACGCGCCTGGTCGAAGTACCCACGCAGTTCGACGACCGCTCATTCGACCAATTCGCGGCCGCGTACGCGCAAGCCGTCGATGGCGAGCGCCTGCTGTTCGACGCACACGCCGCCGATTGGGCATCGCCCTACGGTCTCGTTGGCCTGCTCGCCGCGGGAGAGGCGGCCGCCCGTAAAGGGGAACGTCCGCTGCTCACCGCGCCGGCTAATCCCGACGTCGTGAGCTACTGGGCGCGCGCTGGGTTCTTCCGGGAAGCAGCCGACCTGTTCGAGGTGCACGGCAAGGTGCCGAAGGTCAAGGTTGCGGTGGAGAGTGAAGTGTTGCTGCCGGTCACACCGGTGCGGGCCGCCGAAGATGTGCACGTCGTCGTGAGCACGATACAGCAGCGGGCGTCCGCGATCCTCAGCTCGGAGTTGGGACTCGATCCGAAGGCGACCATGGGATTCGCTATGGCGCTTTCGGAGTCTTGTCAGAATATTGTGGAGCACGCCGGCACGGGCGGCTGGGTTGCGGTGCAGGCGTACAACTGGCGGCGCAAGCTGGCGCGCCGCGTGGTGGTGATCGCGGTCGCAGACGCCGGTGTCGGATTCCGGCACTCGTTGGAAGCCACGCAGGCCAAGCGGTTCGGCGAGCGCTGGGGCGATGCCGCGGCGCTCGAGGCGGCGCTGATTCAGGGCGTGAGCCGATTTCGGGATCCGGGACGGGGACAAGGGCTTGCGGGGATCCGCCGGTATCTCGCGCGCTGGGAAGGCAAGGTCGCGATCCGCAGCGGCACCGCCCGCATCGCGATCGTCCCGCGCTGGGACGACGATGTCCCGCTGAAGGATGGGTTGCCCGCGTTTCCGGGGTCGCAGGTTCTGCTCATCATTCCAGAGCAGGAGACAGAGAAAGGGTCGGGGGGGCCGTCGAAGCAGTGATTCAACACATCATGGTACACGCCATCCTGCAGCAGTCGGTCGCCGGGTTTTACGCCGACCTCGTCACGCGCCCCACCGGCCGCGCGGTTCGCGAAAACATCGAACGGGATCTTCCTGCGGGCAGCATCGCGGTGATGGATTTCACCGGCGTGGGCTGCCTCGACTATTCGTGCGCCGATGAGATCGTGGCGAAGCTGGTCCGCGACAAGGTCAAAGTGCTGCTCCTGCGCGGGCTGACGGATGCGCATCGTGAGGCGATCGAACCTGTGCTCGCCGGCGCGGGTCTCGCCGTGCTGTGCGAGCGGGCCGACGGGGCACTCGAGGGGCTCGGCGCCAGTGAGCCGGCTCCGGCGCTGCTCGATGAGCTGGTCGAGCGGCGGCTGGCCGCACGCAATCCGGGAGGCTCCTTCAGACTCACCGCGGCGTGAAACGCCGCCGCCTGGGCCTTTCCACCCGCGCCATTCACGGCGAACCCAAGGCGCGCGCTGACTGGACTGCCGTTGCCCCCCCGCTCTATCAAAGCGCCACCTTCACCAATCCCGTCGGCTCGTCGGCCGAGGTGCTGTATACCCGGTACGGCAACAACCCCAATCAGGTCGACATCGGCAAGAAGCTGGCGCTGCTCGAGGGCGCAGACGCGGCGCTGTTCCTGGCGAGCGGCATGGGCGCGACGGCGCTCGCGCATCTGGCGGTGCTGCGTCCCGGGGATCACCTGCTGGCAAGCGAGTGGATTTATGGCGGCGTGTTCCGGCTGTTCCGCGAAGAGTTCGGAAAGCTGGGCATCGACGTCAGCTTCGTAAATCCGACGCAGCAGCGCACCTGGAAGCGCGCGTTGCGCAAGACGACGCGCGCCGTGTTCCTGGAAACGCCGACAAACCCGCTGCTGCGCGTGATCGATCTCGAGCCCGTCGCCACGGTGTGCAAGGCCGAAGGACTCGCCCTCATCGTCGATTCGACCTTCGCGTCGCCAGTGAATTTCCGGCCCCTCGAGCACGGCGCCGATCTCGTCATCCACTCGGCGACGAAATACTTGAACGGCCACACGGACGTGATCGCCGGCGCCGTCGCGGGAACGGATCAGGTAGTCGACGAGGTGCGCCGCTTGATGCAGGTGTGGGGACAGGCCATCGATCCGTTCGCGGCATGGTTGATCGACCGCGGCATGCGCACGCTGACAGTGCGGGTCCGACGTCAGAACGAGATCGGCCTGGCGGTCGCGGAGTGGTGCGCGAAGCAGGACGGGATTTCCAAGGTCCACTACCCCGGTCTGCCGTCGCATCCGGATCACGAGCTGGCCAAACGCACGCTGGGCGGCTTCGGCGGCATGCTTGGCATCGAGCTGAAAGGCGGCGTACGTGGCGCCGAGCGCTTCCTGAAGGGGCTGACGATCGCCGCGCACGCTCCCAGCCTCGGTGGCGTCGAAACGCTCGTGTCGGAGCCGCGGCTCACCTCCCACGCCAGTCTCACGGCGGAACAGCGCGCGCAGGCTGGCATTCCGGACGGATTCCTGAGATTTTCCCTGGGACTGGAGGATCCCGATGATCTCATCGCGGACTTCGCCCAGGCCCTGGCGCGGCACTAAGTGATCAAGTTCACCAACGTCTTCAAGGCCTTCCCCAAGGGCGGCCTGGCGCTCAAGGACGTCTCCTTCCATGTGGCTAAGGGGGAGTTCGCCTTTCTCACCGGGCATTCCGGCGCCGGCAAGTCGACCGTCATGAAGCTCATCTATGCCGAAGAGCGCCCGACGTCGGGCGACGTGCGCGTCTCAGGATACGACGTGAACGAGATGCGGCCGCGTGACGTCCCCCTGCTGCGCCGCAAGCTCGGCATCGTCTTCCAGGACTTCCGGCTGCTCGAAGACCGCACGGCCGAAGAGAACGTGGCGTTCGCGCTCGAGGTCACGGGGGCACGCTCGTCGACGATCGCGGCGCGAGTCATGCGCGTGCTCACGCAGGTCGGCCTCGCCGCCAAAGCCCAGGCGTACCCGCGCGAGCTCTCCGGCGGCGAGCAGCAGCGCGTCGCCATCGCCCGCGCCCTCGTTAACGAGCCGACGGTGCTGCTCGCCGACGAGCCCACAGGGAACCTCGACGAGCGCGCGACCCGCGGCGTGTTTCAACTGCTGCGGGACATCAATGCCAGCGGCACGGCGGTGGTGATGGCCACGCACGATCTCGACCTCGTGCGCCAGGCGCCCTACCGCGTGATCGAGCTCCAGGAAGGCGCGTTGGTGTACGACTCCGCCGTGGACGAAGCGCGCGATCAGGCGGCCGCACCGTGAACCTGACCTTCCGCGAGGCGATGCTCACCTTCAAGCGCGCACCGCTGCTGTCCGTGCTCTCGGTGACGACGATCGCCTTCTCGCTGTTCGTCCTGGGACTCTTCGGTCTGGTCGTGATCAATCTCCAGGACGCCTTGCACGGCGTAGAAGAGCGGGTCGAAGTCGTGGCTTATCTGCTGCCGGGCGCCCCGATCGAGGCCACGGCGCAGGCGCTCAAGGACATCGAGGCATTTCCCGAGGTGCAGTCGGCGACCTACGTCTCGGAAGACGACGCGCTCGCCCGGGCGCGTGCCGAGCTCGTCGAGCTGCGCGACGTGATGCAGGAGCTGGAGCGCAACCCGCTGCCCGCCTCCGTCGAAGTGAAGCTCAAGCCCGGGTTCCGCGATACCGATCACGTCGCGGCGGTCGCCGAGCGGCTGCGGGGATTCGGGTTCGTGGACGACGTGCGGTTCGGGCGGGATTGGGTCGAGAAGCTCGACCGGCTGCGCGGCCTCGCGGCCGCGGTGGGCATCGTGGTCGGCGCGGCGTTCGCCGTCGTCGCGATCATCATCATCGGCACGACGATTCGCATGGCGGTGCTGCAGCGCAGCCGCGAGATCGCGATCATGCGGCTCGTGGGCGCGACGGACGGCTTCATCCGCCGGCCGTTCCTGCTCCAGGGCGCGATCAAAGGGCTGCTGGGCGGCATGGTGGCAATCGGTCTTTCGTTTGCCGCGTATCTCCTGATCAATCGGTATCTGCTGCAGTCCGCATTCTTCAACCAGGAACAGGCCGCTGCCATCGTTGCGTTCGGCGCACTGATTGGACTCGTCGGCAGCGCGATGAGCGTCGGGCGCCACCTGAAACGGGTATGAACCAACGGGGAATGGGGACAGGGGAATGGGCGGCAATTATCCTACTAGCCGCTGCCACCATTCCCCTATCCCCATTCCCCGCTCTCGCTCAGCGCCCGACTTACCAACAACAGATGCAGGACAACCAGCGGACGCTCGAGGGCATCCGCCGTGAGCGCTCCGAAGTCGAGCAAGAGCTCGCGCGGCTCCGCACGCAAGCGCAGACCAGATCACGGTGGACCTGTTGATCGCGCAGGATGCGCTGCTCGAGAAGCGCGCGGTGCTCGAGCGGCGACTCGTCGACATCTACAAGCGCGGCGCGCTGTACAGCTGGCAGGTGCTGCTCGCCGCCGAGAGCTTCGGCGACCTGCTCTCCCGCTACAAGTATCTCTTCCTCGTGAGCCGCCAGGACCGCCTGCTCACCAACGACATGCACAAGCTGCGCGACCGCGTGGCGCGCCAGCGCCAGTTGCTGGTCGATGCCCGCGAGACGCTGGGCCGGCGCCGCCGCGAGCGCACGGACGAATTGGGACGCTACCTCACACTCGAGCATGAGCGGGAGACGAACCTGCGGGAAACGCGCCGGAACGCGCGTCAGGCGGAGCAGCGGCTCACGCGTCTCGACCGTGACGAGAAGTCGCTCAACGACCGCATCGAAGCGCTGGAGCGCGCGCGGCGCGAGGCGGAGTCTCGTGGCGTTACCACGGCGGCCGGCACGATCACGACCGCCGATCTCGGCGGTCTCGACTGGCCGGTTGAAGGTTCGATCATCTATCCCTTCGGGACGACGACCGGCCCGAACAACACCCGGATCCCGCGCCACGGGATCGGGATCAAAGCGCCGGTCGGCACGTCGGTCCGCGCGGTCGCGACAGGCACCGTAAGCCTCGCGGGACCGCTGGGGCTGTACCTGACGTCGGTGCTGATCGACCACGGCGGCGGTTACTACACATTCTACGCCTACCTGAATGATGCGACTGTCCGCCAGGGCGACCGCGTCATTCGTGGGCAGGTCATCGGTCACGTCGGCGGTGAGTCGAGCGACGAAGGCCCACACCTTCATTTCGAGATTCGCGGCCAGGGCGGCATCGCGCTGGATCCCGGCAATTGGCTGCGCTCTCCTCGCCCGCGTCGGTAGCGCTCGCCGCGCTGCTCGCGGCGGGGTGCACCGGATCGAGCAACACCCTCACCGTCGCCGGGACGGTCGAGATTCGCGAGGTCCGGCTCAGCCCGCTCGCCTCCGGGCGACTCTTCCGACTCCTCAAAGACGAAGGTGACTCGGTCCATGTCGGAGACACGGTCGCCGTGCTGGAGCAGCCCGGTCTCTCCGCCCTGATCGAGCAGCGACGCGCGCTTGCCGACGCGGCGTCGACGCGAACGGCCGAGATCCGCGCCGCGGAAGCGGACAGCCAGCGCATCGCGAACGATCTGGCGCGGGCGCGGGTGTTGGCCCTCCAGGGCATCGCCTCCCCGCAGGAGCTGGAGCGTTTGCAGTCCGCAGCGGCCGCCGCGGCCGCCCGGCTGCAATCCGTCCGCGCGTCGGTGCGGGAATCACAAGCGGCGCGGGCCGGCGCTGAGGTCACGGAATCGATCCGCGACCAGCTGGTGCTCCTATCGCCCGCCGACGGCATCGTGCTGACCCGCTTCGCTGAGCGGGGCGAGGTCATCGCCGCCGGCGTCCCCGTGGTATCCGTCGGTCTGGTGCGTGCTCCGTGGATTCGCGCCTACGTCGGCGAGCGGTTCGTCGCACGTCTCCAGACCGGACAAGATGTGCGCCTCCGGGTGGACGGGTATCCCGACACCGCGTTCGCCGGGCGGATCAGTGAGATCGCGCCGCGGGCCGAGTTCACACCGCGCGCGGCGCTCACGGAGCGCGAACGAGCCGATCTCGTGTTCGGCATCAAGGTCTCGACTGACGACGCCGGCGGGCGGCTCAAAGCAGGGATGCCGGTACAGGTGGAAATCCCGCTGCTGCCGTGACCGACTCCGCTGTCACCGTCGAGACCCGCCATCTCACGCGGCGTTTCGGCCCCATCGTGGCTGTCCGCGACCTCAATCTCACGATCGCACCGGGCGAAGTCTTCGGCCTCCTGGGGCCCAACGGCTCGGGGAAGACGACGACGATTCGGATGTTGTGCGGCCTGCTCGAGCCGTCCGAGGGAACCGCGATCGTCGCGGGCGTCGACGTGCGGGAGTCGCCCGACCTGATCAAGGAGCGCATCGGCTACATGTCGCAGCGCTTCGGGCTGTATGAAGACCTCACCGTCGCCGAGAACATGGATTTCTTTGCGGGGATCTACGGCCTCGAGGGACCGAGCCGCCGAGGGCGCATCGCCGAGGTGGTGAGCTTCCTGGGGCTGAATCGCCGCCTCAACCAGCTCGCCGGTACGCTGTCGGGCGGTTGGAAACAGCGGCTCGGTCTCGCCTGCGCGCTCATGCACCGGCCCCCCGTGCTGTTCCTCGACGAGCCGACGGCCGGCGTGGACCCGGCGGCGCGACGCGGATTCTGGAGCACCATCGCCACGCTGGCCGCTCAGGGCACCACCGTCATCGTCACGACGCATTACATGGATGAAGCGGGCCGCTGCCACCGCGTTGGTCTCATGAGCCAGGGTCATCTGATCGCGCTGGGAACGCCGGACGAGGTCGCACAGCAGGTCGGCGGGAAGAGTCTGGAAGACGCCTTCATCATCCTGCAGGAGCGCGACGAGCAGGAGCAGGACGCATGAGGCGTTTCGGTCCGATGTTCCGCAAAGAGTTCATCCAGATGCGGCGCGACCGTCTGACGCTGGGCATCATGGTCGGCATCCCCATCATTCAGCTGCTCCTGTTCGGCTTCGCGATTCAGACCGACGTTCGCCACATCCCCACTGTGGTGCTCGACGAGTCCCGCACGCCGTCGAGCCGCGACATCGTCGCAGCGTTCCAGAACACGGGCAATTTCCGGATCGTGTCCCACGTCGACGGACGCGACGCGCTCGACGCGTGGATCGCCCGGGGCGACGCGCAGGCCGGCATCGTCATCCCACAGGACTTTCCGCGCGATCTGGCGCGCGGGACCACCGCCACCATCCAGGTCATCGTCGACGCCTCCGATCCACTCTCATCGCAGGCCGCGCTCGCCGCGGCGGCTGGCGTGGCGCAGGTGCGCAACCTCGCGATCCTCTCGGCGGCCGCCCATCGCGGCGCGCTGCCGCTGGAAACGCGCGTCCGCCCGAGGTACAACCCCGGGCTCCGCAGTCCGAACTACATCGTGCCGGGACTGGTCGGCGTGATCCTCACGATTACGCTGGTGCTGGTGACGGCGATGGCGATCGTGCGCGAGCGGGAACGTGGCACGCTGGAGCAGCTCATCGTCACGCCGATCACCAAGACGGAGCTGATGCTCGGCAAAATCGCTCCGTACGTCGGCGTGGGCCTCGTGCAGATGACGACAGTCCTGCTGCTCGGCCGATTCGTGTTCGACGTCCCGCTGACCGGCAATGTGGCCCTGCTCTACGGGGTCGCGTTCGTGTTTATCGTGGCTAGCCTGGCGTTGGGCCTGTTCGTCTCGACGCTCGTCCGCACCCAGCAGCAGGCGATGCAGGCCAGCTTCTTTTTCGTCCTTCCCAACATCTTGTTGTCGGGATTCATGTTCCCGCGGCAGGCGATGCCCGTCTTCTTTCAGTGGATCGGCGCGTTGCTGCCGCTCACGCATTTCCTCAAGGTGTTACGCGGAATTCTGTTGAAGGGCGTCGGCGTGGCTGAGTTGTGGCAGGAGATGCTGATCCTACTACTCTTCGCAACTGTTCTCATCGCGCTGTCTGTACGACGATTTCGGAAAACCTTGGACTAATCACGCTATTCTCCGATCACGCCAATCCGATCGGGTGCACCGGATTTCGCTCTTTGCAACGCGCTTTCGGCGAGCGTAAAGAGATCCTCGGGCCGCAACGCTTCGCTGTGCGGGTAGCCGACGATGCCGGCGGAAATGCCAGGCGCGTTGGCGGGGCCCAGGTCGCCGAAGGTATGGCGCGCGAAGACCTGCCGCAGTCGCTCGACGAAATGGCGGCCTCCCGCCCCGTCGGTCTCGGGCAGCACGCACGCGAATTCGTCACCGCCATAGCGCGCGACGAAATCGGGAGCACGCAGCTCACGCTGCAGGATGGCCCCGATTTCTCCCAGCACACGATCGCCGGCCGTGTGACCGAGCCGGTCGTTGATCTCGCGGAGGCGATCGATGTCGATCAACACGAGCGAGAATTGCAGTGAGTAGCGGCGCGCGCGCTCGAACTCGTCGCGCATCCGCCGGTCGAGCGCGTCGAGGGACGCGCATCCGGTCGTCTCATCGGTGGTGCCCGCGCTGATCTGGCGCCGATAAATCGCCGAACGGCGCTCTTCGTTTTCGAGGACCCGCGCGGCCGCCTGCGCGATCGTGTTGGCGAAGGCGACGTCCGTAGCCCGCAGCTGCGGGTCGCCTTTTTCGGTGCGCAGGAAGAAAACCGCGGCGGCGCGGCCCTGCACGAACACCGGCAACGCCACAGCCGCCTGCACGTTCACCTCGATCTGCTGCTTGTTCCAATGCTGCCGGATCGAGGCGAAGAGCGGATCCTCGTGCACGTTCTGGATAACGACAGGACGCTCAGTCCGAATCGCCTCCTGGATCTCGGGATAGCGCCCGAGGTCCACGCGCAGATCGCGGATCGCCGGGTTCTCGTAGACGGCGACCACGCGACCCTTGTCGTCTCCCGGCGCGGTGAGCACGAGCGAGCAGTGCGACAGGCCGAACGCCTGGCCCACACGCCGCACCAGCGTCTGGAAAATCTCGTCGGCACGCACGGCCGCAGAGACTTCCTGAAAGATGTCGAACAGGAGGTCGCGCGCGCGCAGCGCTTCCTGGGCCTCGCGCGCCTCGGTGCGCGCGCGAATGTGCACGTCCAGGCGCGCGCGCACTTCGGGCAGATTGATCGGCCCGACGAGAACGTCCCGCGCACCAGCAAGCAGCGCGTCGGTTGCGGCGTTGGCTGAGCCGTCGGCAAGCAGGACGAAGACCGGCGCGCCACCGTAGGTCGCTTGCGTCGCGAGCGCGCGGATGTCATCCGCGAGACTCAGGACGCCGGCTTCGGGCGTGTAGAGAATGAAATCGGGCGGAGTGGCGGACGGCGTTTCGGTGACCTGAAAGCCGCCGCGGACCAACACACGCTCCAAACCATCGGGTCGGCTGTGGGGATTGCCGAGCAACAGGATGCGGTGACGAATCTGATCCGGCAAGGAGTCGTCTTCTGCGCTAGGGGCGGGGGCAAGCTATAGTTCAGCGCATGCCCAGGCAAGCGCGTCCGGCGCCCGACACTCGAGGACCCCGCACCCGCATGGTCATGCGACAGCTCGCGGGGCGCGGCGTGCGGGATCAACGGGTGCTCGCGGCGATGCGCTGGGCGCCGCGCGAGTGGTTCCTGCCGCCCCATCTTGCCCGCGACGCCTACAACGACGCTCCACTCCCGATCGGGAGCGGGCAGACGATCTCGCAACCGTACGTCGTCGCGCTCATGACCGAGCGCCTGGAACCCAGGCGCACACACCGGATTCTCGAGATCGGCACCGGCTCAGGGTACCAGACCGCGATTCTCGCATATCTCGCGGGGAACGGGAAAGTCTTCACGGTCGAGCGCCTGCCCGATCTCCTCGTCGAGGCCGAAGAGCGGTTCCGGCGCCTCGGTCTCACGAACATCGAAACGCGGCTGGGGGACGGTGCGGCAGGCTGGCCCGAGCAAGGGCCATTCGACGGCATCATCGTCGCCGCGGCGGCGCCCCAGGTCCCCGAGCCGCTCGCCGCGCAACTCAAGCCGGGTGGCCGGCTGGTCATCCCCGTCGGTGACCTTGCGTCCCAAGAGCTGGTCATCTTGGAACGGTCCAGGAACGGCGAAGGGTTGGTGCGACAGCAGGCCGGCGGCGTCCGCTTCGTGCCCCTGATCTCGCGCCTCGCGTTTACCGAAGAACGGTGATGCTCGGCGCGCACGTCTCGAGTCAGGGGGGTGTGGCGCTGGCGCCGGCTCGTGGTGGATCCCTGCGGGCCACGGCGATCCAGCTCTTTACCAAAACGCCGAACCAGTGGCACGAGCGAGTGCTCGGCGCGGAACAGATCGAGCGATTCAGACACGAGGTCGCGCGCCACCGGCTCGAGGCGGTCGTGTCGCACGACAGCTACCTCATCAACCTCGCGTCGCCGGACCCGGTGCTGTGGGCGC
>QHUF01000154.1 GCA_003221075.1 Gemmatimonadota bacterium | reverse complement strand
TTGGTGGACGTGCGACTTCCGGCGCCCAATGGCTGGGATGCCGTCTATCACAAACTGCGGCGCAGAGGTGCGTTCGATTTCCCGGTGCTCGGCGTCGCCGCCTGGGTACAGTGGAACGGGAAGAACGTCGCCGCTGCGCGCATCGTGCTCGGTGGGGTCGCGAGCTACCCGCAGGAAGTCCCGGAAGCGGGCGCGGCCCTGCAGGGAGCCCCGCTCTCCGACGAATCCATCGCGGCGGCTGCGGAGGCGGCCTACCGACCGTCCAAGCCGATGGATAACACCGATTTCGACCTGTCGTGGCGCAAGCAGATGACGCGGGTTTACGTGAAGCGGGCCCTCGATGAACTGAGGGCCCGTCATTGAAGCGAAGGGCTAGGCGCTGCCTGCGGGTGTCTTTCCTAGTTCTTCGATCTCGGCCGTAGCCTTCGCCAGCGCCTCGGCGACGCGCTTGCGCGCGACATCGGTCTCGGCTTTCCAGCCGGTCCGGTAGACTGCCTTCACGAGCTGGCCCAACGCCCGGTTGACCTCGACCATCGAGCCACCCACCGTGCGCTCCACGGTCTCGGTTACGCGATCGAAGATCTCTTCGACGATGTCCTTGTGCTCGTCCAAAAACGCACGTCCTGTGTCGGTGATTTCGTAGACCTTCTTGCCTTCCACATCACGCCCGATGACGAGTCCCTCGTCCTCGAGCCACTGCAAGGTTGGATAGATGGTACCCGGCGACGGCGAGTAGCAGCCGTGCATCCGCTCTTCCAACTCCTTCATGACTTCGTATCCATGATGTGGCTTGTCGCGCAGCAGCTTCAGGATGACGTATTTCATGTCGCCGGCGCCGAACCACTGACGCCGCCAACTCCGGGGTCCGCGTCCACGAAAGCCCCATGCCCGGGGACCGAACGCAAAACCAAACCCCTCCCAGCCGAACTTCCCGCCCATCTTTGCCTCTTGTGAGATGTTACGTCACGATATTCTTACACGATATATCTTGTCAAGTGGCCCATTTTGACGATGTGCTCCAAGTCACTATCCGACTTATGCTTGCATGTTCTATGCTCACACGTACATTGCAGCCCACGTCGAACCCTTAGGTACCCACGCCCGCGCCCGGGAAGAGGAGCCGCAATGTCAGTGCAAGTGACGCCGCACCCACCTTGGGTCGCGGACCTGGATTCCACGCTGGAGCCCAGCCGACAGGCCATCCTCGACACACCGGTGATTATTGACGCGTCCGAGAACCAACTGGTGGATGGGCAAATCCAGAACTTCCTGGTCGGGTTCTACCCTATCATTCGGGACTTCCCGCAGTGGCTGCAGATGCTGCTGGATCGCTCGCCCGCGATGGGGCGTGATTTCTTCACCGACAACATCCGGGTCGAGCGCCGGCACGACGCGATGTGGCGGGCCATGGGCGATGGCTTCAACGTCCACAAGAAGCGGTTCCAGGAACCGGAGCCGATGATCCCGGCGGTGAAGAAGTTCCATGCCTACTTGACCGAGATGTGCCGCAATGCCGAGTTCGGGCAGGCGGTCTCGGCGACGAACTATGCGGTCGAAGGGGTCGCGCAGAAAATCTCGGAAAAGGCGTTGCGGGGGCTCGCGAAGAACGAGAAAATCGGGCCGCGCGGTCGCTGGTGGCTCGAGGAGCATGCCAAGTACGACGATGAACATCCAATTCATGCCTTGGAAATCATCAAGGACTGCGTCAAGCGGGGCAATGGCGGCGACACGCCCGAAAAGGTCACCCAGGTCGCATTGGAAAGTCTGAGCTTGATGAAGGCTTCTATGGAGGCGTCTTATCACGCGTGAGTAAAGCTCGTCGCGTCCCGCCGACCCGAGGCACAGGGGCAAGCACTGCGGCAGGCAAAAGTCCCCTGGTGGACTTGCTGCAGACGGCAGCCGACATCGTGGCTGCGCTGCCGGACGCCGTCGTGGTCACCGGTACAGCTCGGCGGGTTCTCGCGGCGAACCAGGCCGGGGCCGACATGCTGGGCTGGCAGGTGGGCGACATCGTCGGCCAGGCGATCGCCGACAGCGTGTCGCCGAACGAGCGAGCCCACGTCGCTACGCGCGAAGACCGTGTGCTCGGAGGTGAGACGCAGCGGTACGAGACGCGGATCGTCAATCACCGCACGGGTGAAGAACGTGACGTGGCGGTCTCGAGCGGGCCGTTCCGCATGCAGGGCGAGATCATCGGCACCGTCGCCACCCTTCGCGATGTCACAGAACCCAAGCGCGCCCAGGAGACGCTGGCACGCTCGGAAGCCCGCTACCGCCACCTGGTCGAATCGGCCTCGGACGCGATCGTCACCCTCGACGCGAACGGCCGCTTCACCACGGTGAACCACGCCGCGGAAAACATCTCCGGATACAAACGCGAAGAGCTGGTCGGGCAGTGGTTCGCCCCGATGCTCCCCGACGACGACCTCCCGAAGGCGCTGGGCCACTTCCAGCAGGCGCTTGCCGGCGAAACGGGCCTGTTCGAGTCGCAGTTCTACCGCAAGGATGGCGAGGTCCGCACGATCTCGATCACCTACTCGACGCCGCAGAAGGACGAGGAAGTGCTCTGCCTCATCCGCGACGTCACCGACCAGAAGATGCTCCAGGAGCAGCTCATCCAGTCGGAAAAGATGTCGGCGATCGGACAGCTGGTGTCGGGCGTCGCGCACGAGCTCAACAACCCGCTGGCGGGCATCTCGGCGTTCGCTCAGCTGCTGCTCGCGGAAAAACGCTTCCCGCCCGATCAGCGCACCGCCGCCGAAACGATCTACAGCGAGGCGCGCCGCGCCAGCCGCATCGTGCAGAACCTGCTGACGTTTGCGCGCCAGCATAAAGCCGAGAAGGTGCCCACGGCGCTCAACCAGGTCCTGGACGACACACTGGAGCTGCGCGGCTACGAGCTTCGCGTCCGCGGGATCGACGTGCGCCGGGAATACGACGAATCGCTCCCGGACACCATGGCCGACGCGCACCAGCTGCAGCAGGTCTTCCTGAACCTCATCACGAATGCCGAGCAGGCGATGGAGCAGCGGGACGGCCACCATCACCGCCTCACGGTGCGCACCCGGCGCAACGCCGACTCGATCCGGATCGAGATCGAGGACACCGGCGCCGGCATTCCGCCGAACCTGATCGAGCGCATCTTCAACCCGTTCTTCACGACCAAACCGACCGGTTCGGGAACGGGCCTCGGTCTCTCGATCTCGCTCGGCATCGTGCGCGAGCACGAGGGCCGGATCTGGGCGGAAAACCCGCCGCAAACGGGAGCCCGATTCGTCGTCGAGATCCCGATCACCGAGCCCCGCCCCTCTGGTGAGCACACAGCCGTTCCCCACGTGCCCCCCACGGAAAGCGATCGCCTGCGGGTCCTCGTTGTGGACGACGAGGCCTCCGTCCGCGTGTCATTACAGCGGTATCTCGCGGGCAAGGGCCACGAGGTGGAGACGACCGCCAGCGGCGAAGACGCCCTCGTACGCCTCAAGGCGTCGAAATACGACGCGGTCATCCTGGATATGCGCATGCCGGACCTCTCCGGCGAGCAGATCTTCGAGCGACTGCGCAGCAACGACCCCACCCACGCCGAGCGCGTGATCTTCACGACGGGCGACCTCGTCAACGAACAGATGCGGCGCTTCCTCGATGGAACGGGGCGGCCTTGCGTCTCCAAGCCATTCGAGTTCGCTTCTTTCGATCAGGCATTGCCCGCGGCACGTCGTCGCGCGTAGCACTCAACTCCGTCCACGGTACACGTCATGCGCCCCAGCCTCGCCCTGCTGCTCGTGGTGTCTCTGGCATCCCCGCTGGCCGCCCAGGAGCCGTTCGACTTCTACTCCCGCGGCCCCTATCGGCCCGCCGTGCCGCGCCCCGAAGCAATCACCGGATACCCGGCCGGCAGCCAGCACACCATGTACGCAGTGATGCAACACTATCTCGACACCTTGGTCGCCACCGCCACCGACCGCGTGCGAATCGAGACGTGGGGACGCACGAGCGAGTACCGGCCCATCCGCGCCCTGATCATTTCGGATCCGGCGAACCTCGCCAAACTCGATCAAATCCGGGCCGGTATCGCGGAGCTCGTGGATCCGCGCAAGACGTCGCCCGGGCGGGCGGCCGCGATCGCGGCGCAAAGCCCGGCCGTCGCGGTGTTCAACTACTCGGTTCACGGCGACGAACCGGCGGGATTCGAGGCGGCCATGCAAGTCGCCTATCAGCTCGCCGCGTCGGACGAACCGCAGACCCAGGAGATCCTGAAGTCGGTGGTTGTTGTCCTCAACCCATCGGCGAACCCCGATGGGCATGAGCGCTTCGCGGCCTGGTACAACTCCGTCGGCGTCGGCGCCGATCACCCGTGGGCGTTCGAGCAGAACGAGCCCTGGAGCATCACGGGCCGCTACAGCCACTACCGCTTCGACATGAACCGCGACCTGCTCGCCCAAAGCCAGCCCGAGGTACGGGCGATGATGGACGGCATCCTGCGCTGGCACCCACAGGTGTTCGTCGACCATCACTCGACGACGTCGTCCTTCTTCTTCCCACCGGTCGCGCAGGCGGTGAACATGAACCTGCCGCCGCAGACGACCAAGTGGTTCGCGACCTACGGCCGCGGCAACGCCGCCGCGTTCGACCGTTACGGCTGGCAGTACTACGTGGGCGGCGTGTTCGACTTTTTCTACGTCGGCTACTGGGACGAATGGACGACGTTTCAGGGTGCCTCCGGGATGACGTACGAGACCGACGGTGGCCCGGAATTCCGCAAGCGCCGTGACGACGGCAGTATCACGACGTTCCTCGACGGCATTGCGCATCACTTCGTGGCTTCCCTGGCCACGCTGGAAACGACGGCCAAGAACCGGCAGAGCCGGCTGCAGGACTACTATGAGTTCCGCCGCTCGGCGATGGCGGAAGCGGCGGCCGATCGCATGAAGCGCGTGGTGATCGTGCCGGGCAACGACCCGCAGTCGTCAGCGCACGTGATCGGCTTGCTGCTCCGGAACGGGATCGAGGTCACGCGCCTGCGCGAGCCGCTGTCGTCACGCGTCGCACACCCCTACATCAGCCCGGGCACGGCGGCAACCGCGCAGACTTTTCCCGCCGGCAGCTACGTGATCGACCTGAACCAGCCGCAGCGGCGTCTGGCCAAGGGCATGCTCGAGCCGCAGGCGAGCATGGACCGGTCATTCGTCCAGCGGGAGATCGGGAAGTTTCAGCGCAACCGGCGGCGCGGCGACGAGGCGGACAAAGAGGACTACGGCTTCTACGACATCACGGCGTGGTCGCTGCCGCTGTCGTTCAATCTCGACGCGTATTGGACGGAAGATGCCGGTCCAGGCGGCGACGCCGTCGCGGACACCATCGTGCCGGCTCCTGCCGCGCCGACGCGCGGTGCCAGTGCGTACGTCTTCCTCAATGACAGGCCTGGGGCGGCGCGGCTCGCGCTCGCGCTCGAAGCCGAAAGCTTCAGGCTCGCGGTCACGCGGCAACCAATCCTCACCGGAGGCCGCACCTATCCGCGTGGGTCGTTCGTCGCGCGAGCCCAGCGCAACCCGGCGAGCCTGCACGAGCGCATCGCGGCGTTGGGGCCGGCCTTGGGCGTCCCCGTTTTCCCCTTACAGACGGCCTTTCCCGATACGGGCGACGCTGGAATCGGCTCCGAAGACGTCGCGGGACTGCACGCTCCCAAAATCCTGGTGGCCGCCGGAGATGGCATTTCCGAGACGAGCTACGGTTGGCTCTGGTACTACCTGGCGCGTGAGCTCAACGTGGCGTTCACCCCGGTGCCGCTACGCGCAATCGCGCGCATGGACGACCTGCAGACCTTC
>QHUF01000279.1 GCA_003221075.1 Gemmatimonadota bacterium | reverse complement strand
GCCATCTCGAAGTCGCGCTCCAGGAACTGCTGCACGACGGGATCCCTGGACGCGATGATCTCGTCGGCCGTCCCCACGGCGCGGATCTTCGCCTTAGACAGCAGCGCGATCCGGTCCGCAACGCGAAACGCGCCACGTACATCGTGCGTCACGACAACGCTCGTCACCCCGATCTCCTGCTGCAACCGCTCGATCAGCGAATCGATGACATCGGCGTTCACGGGGTCGAGGCCGGAGGTCGGCTCGTCGTAGAGCAAGTATACCGGTTTTCCGGCGATGGCCCGGGAAATCCCCACCCGCTTGCGCATCCCGCCCGACAGCTCCGATGGAAACTTGTCGCCCACGTCCTCGTTCAGGTTGACGAGGCGCAGACATTCCTTCACCCGCTGAATGCAGTAGTCCTTGTCCGCATTCTGTTGCTCGTCGGTGATGCCGAGCCGGATGTTCTCAAACACGTCCATCGAATCGAACAGCGCGCCGTTCTGAAAGACGTAGCCGATGCGGCTGCGCAGGAGCGCCAGCGCCTTGCGACCCAGCAACGGCACCTGCTGCCCGTCGACCCACACCTCGCCCGAATCGGGCTTGATCAAGCCGATGATATGCTTGAGCAGGACGCTCTTGCCGACGCCAGAAGGACCGAGCAGCGCGACCGTTTCGCCCTCGGCCACGAAGAAGTCGACGCCGTCGAGCACGACGTTGTCGACGAACCGCTTGGAGACCTTCTTCAGCTCGATGCTCATTTCGCGGTCCCCAGAATGAGCTTCGTGAGAATTGTATCGAGCATCAGCACGGTGACGGATGCCGCCACCACGGCCTGCGTGGTCGCCCGGCCGACGCCCTCAGCTCCCTGCTGCGTGTTGAAACCGATGTAGCAGGGAATGATCGTGACCGCTCCAGCGAAGGCGAATGACTTGACGAGCGAATAGTACAGATCGAGCGGCCGGAAGAAGTAACGCGAGCCGAACTCGAAGTCCGCGTATGTCAGGCCGAGGGACGACTGGGCCGTGATGTACCCCACGACGATGCCGAACGCATTGGCCAGCATCACCAGCGCCGGGATCGCGATCAAGCCAGCCAGGATCCGGGGCAGGAGCAGGTGCGTCACCGGCGAGCGGCCCAGGCTTTCGAGCGCGTCGATCTGCTCGGTCACGCGCATGCTCCCAAGCTCAGCGGCGTAGCGGGCGCCGATCCGGCCTGCCAGGATCAGCCCGGTAAGCACGGGGCCCAGCTCGAGAATCATCGATTCGGAGATGATTCCGCCGGCAACGTAGAGGGGGAGCTGGCCGGTGAACTGGTAGCCGGCCTGGAGACTCGTCACGGCACCGGCAAACCCCGCCACCAGCAACACGATAAAGAGGCTGCCGTAGCCGACGCCCATTGTCAGATCAAGGGTGCGGGGGAGCCAGACGCGCCACTCCAGGACGCCGCGCACCAGGTCCAGCAGCATAAAGAAGAAGCGCCCGGCATGGCTGGCGCTCCGCAAGGACCACCGCCCGACATATCGCCGCAGGTCGAGGGCGGCAGTGAATGCTTTCATTGGCCTGTATCTTGTGTGGCTATGAGCTTCACGCGCAAGCTGTTAGCCTGGTACAAGCGCAACGCACGCGTCCTTCCATGGCGCAAGACGCGCAATCCCTATGCCGTCCTCGTGTCTGAGTTCATGCTGCAGCAGACGCAGGTCAGCCGGGTTTTGGAATTCTACCCGCGGTTTCTGAAGCGATTTCCCACGTTCGGCTCGCTCGCGCGCTCGCAACCCAAAGCTGTGATGGAAGCATGGGATGGCCTGGGCTACTACGCGCGTGCCCGTAACCTCCATCGGCTCGCTCGGGAAGTCACACGTCTGCACGACGGCACGCTACCCGACAAGCCCGAGGACTTACGGACACTACCCGGTGTCGGGCGGTACACAGCAGGAGCAGTGGCGTGCTTTGCGTATGAAAAACCCGTGGCGACCGTCGATACGAACGTGCGCAGAGTGCTGGAGCGAGCCTTCGGCTCGAAGGACGTGTGGGAGCTCGCCGAGCGGCTGGTGCCAAAGAAGGGGGAGCGAGCGTGGAGATTCAATCAGGCGCTGATGGAGCTTGGCGCGCTTGTGTGCACCGCTCGAAAGCCCAAGTGTCCGGAATGTCCCGTCAGGAGTGATTGCCGAGCAGTTCGCTCAGGGATCCAAATCCGTAACCGTCAGCCTGGGCATCCTCGATAATTCCTGGTAGCGCCTTCGCCGTCTGCATCCTGTCCCCTTCAGGATCGTAGCCGTCGCCATCATGCAATAGCACAATCGCGCCTGGCCTCAAGCGTTTGCGAACGCGCCGCCGGATCTGCTCCACGCCGGGTTTGGCCGTATCGAACACGCCAAACGTCCAGCCGAACACGGTATAGCTCATATCCACAATTATCGATATGAGAAATGGACTCCGAAATCCGTGCGGCGCCCGGAATGACCGTGGAGTCACCCCCATCACCGACTCGATCGCATCGTGCGTTTTTCTGAGCTGTGTTCGAATCTTTTTGGGACCGGCGAAGTGCAGCTTCACGTGATTATAGGTGTGATTACCAACCAGGTGCCCAGCACCCGCCACGTCCCGTGCGGTCCTCGGAAACCTCCGCACGTGATCGCCAACCATGAAGAACGCCGCCGGTACGCGCGCTGCGGCGAGGGTCTCGAGAATCGCCGGCGTGGCCCGCTCGTTCGGCCCGTCGTCGAAGGTCAGGTAGATCCGCCGATTCCTGGGGCCGCGCTCGACCGACGGCCCGAAGATCAGGTCGAACCCCATCATCCCGTCACCCGCCGGTACACCGCGAGCACCTGCTGCGCCACGAGGGGCCACGCATGCCGCTCGGCGACGCGCCGTCCTTCCCGCGCCATCGTCGCACGCCGCTCCGTATCGTCGATCAGCGCGCACACGGCTCGACCCCACGCGTCGGGATCACCGGGCGGGACGAATACCGCGTGCGCCTGGCCGGCGAGATCGCGGAAGGCCGGAATGTCGGAGACCACGAGCGGCGTGCCGCACGCCATCGCTTCGAGCAGCGTCACGCCAAACGATGCTCGCGTGGTGGGGCACAGATAGACGTCGGAGCTGCGGTAGAATCCGGGGCGGCCCCCATTCGCGTAGCCCGCGAACTCGACGGACGGTCCGAGCCGGCGGGCGGCGCGCTCCATCCGCGAGCGCCATGGCCCGTCGCCGACGACGATGAGATGCGCCTCGGGATGGCGCTCGAGGATCCGCGGCATCGCGGCGAGGACGGTCCCGAGATCATTGCGCGGCTCGATCCGTCCGAGCCACAGCAACCTCGGTCCGGGGGAGCGTCGCTCGAGGCCGGGACGGAAGAACGTCGTGTCCACGCCGTTCGGAATGATCTCCCACGGCGCCGTGAAATAGCGAGCCATCGCCTCTTGTGCGGCACGGCTGACTGCGATCGCGGCGGCGTGGCGGTCGAGCATCCGCTGGAACGGCCGGCGCAGGAGGCGAAGGCCGATCGAGCGGGGAAACCAGGTGTGAAACGTGGCGACGACGGGAATGCCCGCACGCCAGGCGGCACGGGGCGCGACGATGCCGAGCGTGGGATTCAAGCCACCGTGCACATGCACGATGTCGAATCGCTCTTTGCGAAACAGCTCCTCGAACCGGGCCGTCAACCGCCAGCCGACGGTGATTCGCGCGACCCCACCGTTCGCGTAGATCACCAGACTCGTCCCAATGCGGCGCACGTCGGCATGTGCCTCCGCTCCCTGCTCCCTCATGTTCGACGTCACGATCGTCGTATGATGACCGAGGCTGTCGAGCTCTCGCGCCAGGTGGTGCACGTGCTCGGGCACCCCGCCCAACTGCGGGTAGTAGTCCTCCGCGACCAAGGCGATTCGCAGCGGACTCATCGCGCCCGCTGGGACAACCGCGCGACGGCCGACGCCACGGCCGCGGGCCGCTCTTCCTGCAGGTAGTGCCCCGCGCCGCGCTCGCTGTCCGCCTCGAACGAGACGATCGAGTGACTCATGAGCGCGACTTCCTGCGGCGGCACGTCGCCGTCGTGGTGCGCCGTCCCAACCACGAGCGTGACGGGACACGCAATGTCGCCGAGGTGTGGAAGGAGCTTCGCCGGCTCCCGGGCGCGCGACATTGCCATGAAGGTCCTGAGTGTCGCGTCGAAATCGCGCGCCTCGCCGAGGGTGTAGCCCAAAACGATGCCGTCCGTCACCCAGGATCGGTCGCCCGAAGACTCGAGCAGCATTCCGCGAATCTTGCGCCGCACGAGATTGATCCCGCCGAGCAGCTTCACCCACGGCAGGTAGCGCATGGCGCTGCGGAAGGTCGGTGTCGTCGCCTCTTCGGTCGGTCCACCCTCGAGCGAGACGATGCCGCGTACGAGGTCGGGTCTGTCGATCGCGAGCCGAAACGCGATCGCCGCGCCGAGGGAATGCGCGAGCACGAGCACCGGGCCCGCGTTCAGCGAATCGAGCACGGCGGCGATGCGATGCGACTGCGCGGCCAGGGAGTAGTCGGCCTTGAGCGGACGGCTCGAAAAACCGGTGCCGAGCGGTTCGATGACGATGGGGCGAAACCCCTGAGCCGTGAGCAGCGGAATGACCTTCCGAAACGTGAACGACCCGCCGAACAGTCCCGGGATGACCGCGACGGGTTTGCCGGCGCCGGGCCAGGCCTCGACGTGGACCGTCTCCGCCGGTGCCACGACGACGTACGGATGCTGCAGCGCCGGCACTAGGGCGTCCCGAGGCGGGCGGCCCGCGACGCAACGGTGTTCAGGTCGCCGCCGAGCGCATCCATGTCGCGCTGAAAGCGGCAGTCGATGATGAGCAGGCCGACGACGTACGCCGCCAAATTCACGACGAAGACGATCGTGAAGATGAGCGGGTACGGCAGCCAGATCCCGAAGTACAGCGCGAACCGCTTCATGCCCGGATCGAGCCTGGAGCGATCCACGATCGTCGTGAGCAGCAGCACGGCGACCGATGCAAGCGCTGCCAGTCGAAACGAGACGAGCCCGCCGACCGCGCAACCCAGGAAAATGGCAATCTCGGACGCGCGATCGAGCCGCGTGTCGAGCCGGTGGCCCGCCGCGGACACGAGGCCAAACTCGCGCGCGATGCCGCCGGCGAGCGCGTCGAGGATTTGTCCGACCCCCATGAGGACGAGCGCCGGGATTACACGGCCAGTCGCGAACACGGCCGCCGCGGCCGCGCTCACCCAAAACGCCGCCCAAGTCACCTGATCGGGAGAAAGCCCGAGGGTGACGTGCACGAACCGCAGCACGGGGCGAATGCCGCGGTCTACAGTGGAGCCAAGAACAGGAGCAAATTCGTACATAGCAGAACCACGATGAGGATGGCTTCCTTCGTCTTGTCGGAAACTCCCACCAGAAACCCCTGCGTCACGAGCGGCGAATACGGATACCACGGCATTTTCTCGTAGCCGACGCTGTAATCCATCGCGAGGTGAATGAGAAAAAAGAGCGCCGGCACCCATGTGCCCAGGAAGAGGCACAGCGGCAGGATCCACAGCAGTGCGACAGGCTCCTGGAGTGACGTTCGCCAATAATAACCCAACTGCCTCCGACGGCCTACCGTTCGCAGATAGAAGGGAGCCTTGATGGCATGATCGATGTCCACTCCGACGCCGAAGATGTAGGCGAGCAGCGCGTCACTTCCCGTGAGCTTCAACACTCTCACACCAAGTGTCGTTGCGAGCGCGTGCGTGACAATTGTCATATTTCAGGCGCAGCAGACGCAGCAGACGCAGCAGACGCAACAGGAGTCGTCCAGATCAGCAGCACCCCGGCGCCGATCCACGCGAAGTCGCGGACGCGACCCACGATCGACGTGTAGAGGCCGAGCTGCGGGTCGAGCCCGAAGAGATTGAAGAGCGCGTAGTACGCCCCTTCCCGCGCGCCGATTTCAAACGGCACGACAAACAGGACGTTGCCCGCGAGCGCTTCGAGCCCGCCGATCGAGAATGCGCGGAGGTAGCCGATCCGGAACCCGAGACTGGCGACGATGAGGACCAGCTCGAGCATGAAGATGCAGCGGCTCAGATACTCGAGCAGGATCGCTTTTGCGAAGCGTCCCGGTTGGCGGTGATAGAATTCCGTAATCTGCCGGTCCAGCTCGATCAGCAGCGCGCGCTTCCGCTCGAGCAGCACGGCGAGGCGGCGCACCAGGGGGACTCGACTCATCCAGTTCAAGACCCGCTCGAGCGCACCGCTCCGGTGCGCCGACATGAACAGCGCGATGACGCCCAGGAGCAGCAGACCCATCACTCCCAGGATGACCCGGACTACGTTCGGGGTCTCGCGCGGCAGCAGCGCAAGCGCCAGTACGATGGCGGTGAACCAGACCAACACGTACGTGAACGAATGCAGCATGCGGTGCAGAATGACGGAGCCGGCGGCGCGCCGTTTCCCCAGCCACGGCGCCAAGGCAGCGACGCGGAGCGGCTCACCGCCGGCGTTAACGACAGGCGTCAGAAAGTTCAGCGCGCCCGCGGAGATCGTCACCGCGTAGGTGCGCCAGAACGACGGGCGCTCGGAATCTCCCATGGTCAGCTGCCAGGCACGCGCGCTGCAGGCGTAGACCAGCGCATAGAGCAGCACGATCGGCACGAACATGAAGCCGGTGCGTTCCGCATCGGACACGAGCTGGGCGACGCCGATTTGGGCGACGAGATAGCCGAAGATCGTGGCGCCCAGCAGGAAGAGCGCGAGCTGCAGCGGCCTGCTCATGCGACCGACGCGTAGGAAGCCTCGAGCACCGCCGCGACCTGCGCGATGTCGGCCATCGGCCGCGCGCTGTCACCGGAATCGAGCGTGGCCGCGAAATCGTGGAACAGCCCCGCGAACCACTTCGCATACGACGCCTTGTCGAGGTCGCCGGTGTGATCGAACGACTCGATCTCGCCGTCGCGCTCGAGCGTCAGAATCCCGCCGCTCCACGTGATGCTGCCGCGCTCACCGGTGAAACGGATCTCCGTTTCGCGGCGCCGCGCGGCCCACGTGAGAAACATCGTCGCCATACGATCGGGATAGGAAAACAGGAGCTGCGCGGTGTCCTCGACGTCGTACCCGCCGTGCCGCAGACGACCCGTCCAGGCGCGCACCGACTGCGGCGGTCCCGCGACGTCGAGCAGCTCGTAGACCAGATGCGTACCGTGATCGAGCAGCACGCCGCCCCGGCCGTCAGCACGCCGGCCCCGCCACGGAACGGGGCTGTGTCCAGCGCCCGGATCGGCCGCCAGACGGTAGACGCGGAACTCCGCGAGATACCAGCGGCCGATCACGCCGTCGTCGAGCCACTGTTTCAACCGCCGCCACACGGGATTGAAGCGGTATTGATGGCAGGGCATCACCACCCGGCGCGCGTCGAGCGCCGCGGCCGCGAGCGTCGCTGCCTCGGCACGGTTCACGGCGACCGGCTTCTCGCACAACACGTGATAGCCCTGCGACAGCCCCCACAGCGACAGGGCGAGGTGAGACGAGGTCGGCGTGCAGATGTCGACGAAGTCGAGCGGCCCCTCGTCCAGATCGGCGAGCTGCTCGGGTCGGGATAACAGAGGAATGCCGTGGAATGACGCCGGTGCGCTTGCCGCTTCGTCCACGATGGCCACGATGCGCAGGCGGCTCGACACCTCGGCGTCGTGGAGAAACGCGGGCAGGTGGCCGGATTTCGCGATCCCGCCCAGCCCCATCAATACGCCGCGATACATAGCTTCGGCTCGCGCTCGTGCGCGAGTATAAGGAAGACGAGTACCGCATTCAGTGGGCCGACCACGATCCAGCAGTAGACGGCGGGCGAGCCGGGAACCACCGTCAGCGCGAGGAGCAGGAAACGGATGTTCTGGGCGATCCAGGCGCACCCAGCCACGACCCAGCGCTGGCGATTCGCCCACGCGCGCGAGATCGACGGCGGCACGTCGCGGCCGGCGAGGAAGCGCGCGAGCGCTGTCGTCCGCGGAAACAACCAGGCCTGGCGGCGGACGTAGTCACCGTAGAGCCACCCCGCGACACGTTCCCAGAACGAGCCCTGTCTCGCCGCCGGCTCACTGCCGACATCCAGCTCGCTGCCCTTCCCCACGGCGAAGTACAGGTACGCCTGACGAATGAAGTCGGCGGCGGCGGCCTGGTAGGTGTGCGAGAACAAGGCGGCCAGCGCCAGCACCACGCCGCCCCAACCCCAGCCGGACACATACAGTCGCGCACCCAGATGCGCGTACAGACTCAGAAAACGCGCGCTATCGGCCAGGCCGTCCAGGATCCGGCCCATCCGCGTGGACGTCCCCCGCAGGCGCGCGAGCTGTCCGTCGGCGCTGTCCAGGACGTCCGACCAGATGAACAGCACGACGCCGGCGGCATTGATCCACGGATTCGCGTACCAGAACAGATGTCCGGCGATGACGCCGAGCACGAGGCTCGCCAGCGTCACCGCATCGGGCGATATGCGTGTCGGTGCGAGCGTGGTGGCGATGCGCCAGCCCGCCGGCCGAAAGAACCGCCGGTCGGCCCATTCCTCGACGACGGGTCCTTTACCGGCGTACACGCGCGCCGGCCTCTTCGAGCACCGCTTTCATCGTGGCGAGGGCTTCCATCGCCTGCTCTTCGGTGATGACGAGCGGCGGATTGATCCGCACTTCGGGGTTGTAGATCATCGCGATCACGCCGCGCGCGAGCAGCGTGTCGAAGATCCAGCGGGTGATCTTCTTATCGAGCAGCGTGCGCGTTCCGGGCACGACGAGATCCATGCCGAGCATGAGCCCGCGGCCGCGCACGTCGCTGACGATCGGGACCTCATCTTCCCAGCGCTGCATCTCCGCGAGCATCACGGCCCCGAGCCGGCGGCTGTGGTCGACGAGTTCCTCGTCGACGATCGTCTGAATCGTGACGTGGGCCGCGGCCGCCGCCAGCGGATTGCCGCCGTAACTCGACGAGCTGCCGCTCGGATTGGCCCATGGTTTGGAGAACGCGATCGGTTCGCGAATCACGATGCCGCTGACGGGGAATCCGCCGCCGAAGCCTTTGCCCACGAGCAGCACGTCCGGCACGACGTTGTCGTGCTCGACCGCGAACATTTTCCCGGTGCGCCCGAAGCCGGTGATCATCTCATCGCAGATGAGCAGCGCACCGATCTCGGTCGCGAGCGCCCGCAGCTCGTGCAGGTAGCCGGGCGGCGGGATGATGTTGCCCGCGGTGCCCTGCACCGGCTCGACGATGATCGCGGCGATGTCGTTCGTCGTCTCGAGCGCGATCTTCGAGCGCAGAAAGTCGACGCAGTGCCAGTCGCATTCGGGGAACGTCTTCCCGAAAGGACAGCGCTCGCACGACGCGTACGGGCTCGAGTACATGCCCGGGGCCAGGGGGCCGAGGCCGTGCTTGAAGCTGCCCGACAACAGCGGCAACACCCCGCCCGTCTTGCCGTGGAACCCGCCCCAGAATCCCATGACTTCATGGCGCCCCGTGGCAGCGCGGGCCAGGCGCAATGCGGCTTCGACCGCTTCGGCGCCGCTCGAGTAGAGCTGTGTCCGGTTCAAGTCGCCGGGCGCGAGCCCCGCGATCAGTTTGACCAGCGCGGCACGATGCTCCGACGTGAAGCTCCCCACGTGCACCCGCTCGAGCTGCTTCGTCATTTCGGCGACATAGCGTGGATGGGCGTAGCCAAGGCTCGCGACACCGACGCCGGCGAGCAGATCGACGTAGCGGTTGCCGTCCACGTCCCACAGCACGGCCCCCTCGCCGCGATCCATGCAAAGTTTGCTGAAGAGCGCGACGCTCTGCGTTCCGGGCGCGAGGTACTGCGCCTCGAGCTCGAAGACGCGTTGCGACTGCGACTGAGTGGCGAGATCGATCATGCCGGTTTTCCGTTGGACGACGCTTTCTCGTCGATATAGGAGGCGATCGCCGCGGCGGCCGCGATGCGCACGGGAGCAAAGGAGGGCCAGTCGTTGAGATCGATCAGCACCGGGGCGTCGGGCTTGGGAAAGGCGACGTCGCCGCCGAATACCTCGAGTCCCACCGCGCGCGCTGCAGCGAACACCAGCGTCCGCAGGCTCTGTTCGGAGATGGAGAAGGAGCTGCAGTCAGCGGAGTACCACGAAAAGAAGCGGCCGTCGGCGACCGCATAGAACTTCACGATCGGCCCCGCGACATGCGCCTGCAGTGCGACGCGCGCCACGCCGCGCCGGGCAAATCCGGCGATCGCGTCGGTGACGCCCGCCTCTTTCGCCGCTACTACGTCGGCGCTCGTTTCGGCGTGCACATCGCCCCGCTTCACCCACACCGGCCGTCCATCGCCGTTCAGCTGGTGCACGAGCGGCAGCACCGCCCGTGGCTCGGCGGTCGGTACGATGAGCGTGCGCGGGAACGGCAGTCCCGCCGCTTCCATCCGGGCGACCAGGCGATGCCGGTGGCAGTTGAGAACGCTCTCCGGAGGATTGACGGCCAGCGCCTCACGAGGCACGAGGTCGAGCAGTCGCTCGGAGGCCGCCGGACCCTGGCACATGTTCACATACAGCTCCGCCGCGGGAAGCCGGCCGGCGGCGACATCGCCCTCACCGGTGCGCGTCACTTTCCAGCCGCGACGCTGCAGTCCGGCGATCGTGTCGTCGAGGATCGCCGTGTCATTGCTGCGATGCTGCGCCGGCGAGTACGTGGGACTGCGATAGAGCGCGACGAGACGCTTCATTGCTCGTCTCCCGCGCGCGCCGTGAGCCAGCGCTCGGCGGCGTCGAGATCGCGTTTGTGATCGAGATCGATGATACGCGGCACTTCAACCGTCGCGACGGGGGCGCGCAGCTCGACGAGCAGGCGCAGGAATGCGCGCATGCGATGCAGCGACGCGACGGCGACCGTCGCGAGGCGGCGAGCTTCAGGACTCAGACCGTACACGCCGCCCGTGACGAGCAGGGGAGCGGACGGAGGCGGGGTCGTGTCGAAGATCCCGGTGGCCAACCCATCGGCGCTGCGCGTGACGTAGAGCGGCAACTCGTCGTCCACGAACGGAGTCACGGCGAGCACGGCGAGTGACCCGCCGGCGAGGCGCTCGGTAACGCCGCGATACAGGCGATGCCAGTCCGCCGGCGGCATCACCGTGTCGACCATGGAGCAGAACACCGGTCCGGCAGGCACGATCGCGAGCCCGGCGACCAGCGTGTGCAGCGACGACGGTGTGCGGCACGTGCGCACGACCGCGGGTCCCGGCGTGTCGACGGTGATGCCGTCGCGCACCATGCAGGTGATCGTTTCGCACCCGAGGTCCGCGAATGTCTCGATGAGATTGACGATCTGCGGCCGCCCGCCGACCTCGACCAGCGCTTTGGGGGCCTCGACGCCATCGGCGGCGAGCCGGGAGCCGCGCCCACCCGCGAGAATCAGTCCCTGCATCACGATTCGAGCACTCGGGCAAGGTCCGACAGCGTGGTCAACCGCACGGTCGGCAGGTCCTTCTCGCGCGACTTCTCCGTCGCGGGAGCGAGCCAGGCGGTGGACAGGCCGAGTGCTGCGGCCGGCCGGATATCCGACTCGAAGTTGTCGCCCACCATCCAGGCGGGTTTCGAGACAAGTCCGGGCCAGCTGAGCGCGTGCTGGAACAGCCGCGGATCCGGCTTGGTGATCCCGACGCGTCCCGAATCAGCGACGACGGAGAAGTACTGCATCACGCCCAGCTCCTGGAGACATAGCTCGAGGTTCCCGGTGAAATTCGAAACGACGCCGAGATGATAGGATTTGTGCAGCAGCGCGAGCAGCTCTTCATTCCGGCGCACGATCGTGCAGGTTGTGGAATGGAACTGATCGGCGATGGCTCGCCCGGGGAGCGCGGCGCCATCCGAGAGCCGGGGTAACAGCAACGCGGTTTGAGCGTCGACCATCGCGCGGAATCCCAGCCTCTCTATGCCCGCGAGCCGCTCGAGCGCCCGGTCGGACTCACGAAACGCCCGGTCGAATGCAGCGAACGACTGTTTGCCACCGGCCGCGCGGTACGCGGCGTGAAAGCGAACGCTCCAACGGGAGCCGTCCGCGTCCAGGGTCCCGCCGAAGTCGAAGAGAACCAATCCTCGCACTTCGACAACGACCCTTAGATGATGGGGAAGGTCACAAGCAGAAACGGGCAAAGAAGACCTACCTACCTGAAGAGTGTACCGGAAGCCAACGCGAGAAGCGCGAAAATCCCAGCAACCGTCGCAAAGATGGCCTGGCGCCGGCGTAGTCCAACAAAGCTTTCGGGCAGCTCGCCCCTGGGGTCGAGCTCGAGGCGCCCGAGCCGGGCCGCCGTGGGTGTCACGACGAAGATGGCAACGAGGGCACCCAGCAGGCCCAGTCCCTGCATCGCCATCAGCCAGCTTGGGACATTGGCGCTCTGGAAATAGGGGACGGACAGCAGAAACCCGCTCACCACCACGAGAACTGCGCCCGTACCGATCAGGTTCCGGGTCACGACGCTCATGATGCGGTAGACCGCCAGCCGCTGTTCGGGAGGGAAATGCTTGGCTGTGATACCGCTGAGCATGACCGCGAGCCCGCCGCCGAGCCAGGCAACGAATCCCATGACGTGGAGGAAGAGCCAGAAACCCTTCACGTGCCGCTCAAGACCTCGGGCAGCGGCTGCCGGCCGGCGAATCCCGCCTCCAGCTCATGCCAATGGGTGATCCGTTCTTCGCCGAGCTGCCAGCACCACAGGATCTCGCGCTCGTCCAGACGGCCGTGGAAATCGATCAGGCCCTGGTCAAAGCCCTTGAACTCGCAGCCGATCTGCTCGAGCTCCTCGAGGAACTCGTTGATCTTCCCCGCGACGGAATCGATCTGGGCCTTGAGCGCCACCTGTTCCTGTGATTCGCCCCATTCGGGACGGGCCATGGCGGCCATCAGCTCGTACTGCGACACGAGATCCTTCCATTGGGGGTAGACGATCATGATGTCGGAGACGACGCGCTTCACCAGAGGAAGCGTGCGATTTGCTTCAGCCAGGGTGAACAGTTTGTGGGGCACCTACCCCACCTCAATTCCGGGGATTTCTTCGGGGTGCGGTATGAACCCCACGACCTTCTTGTCACCATTCAACACAACGATTGTGGATCGCACGTGATGATCGTCGTTGTCCAGTTGCTTTGCGATCTTGAATCCTTTGAGCTCCGTATCTGGTTTCACGATTGGCGTGTCGGTGCGTGCATGATCGGCCGCTGAACAGTCCGTTGGATCATGACCGGCCCCCACGCATCGCGCCACGATGTCCCGGTCGGAGATCGTTCCGAGATAGTGCCGATCCTTGGGATTGTCCACGACGGGAACGACTGAGATGTTCTTCACGCGCATCAACGCGGCGACTTCTGACGACGTGGCGCCGGCTGCCGCAACCACAGGATCGGCGATCATGACTTCCGATGCTCGCATGGGACCTATCCTAAGGCCTTCTTGGTTGCCTGGTAACCCATCTCCACGTACTCCTGCACCCGCTCGACGGCAAAGGTCGCCTCTCGCTCCGCGACCGCCCGCACGTAGACGAGCCTCGGTCCGTCCTTGGGCCAATCGGCGAGCGTCCGCTCCGTCTGCTCCGCCATCATAATCCGGATCGCTTCGCCGTGCATCCGCACGACACGCGGGATGCGCGCCGGGACGGGAGCGTCGGGGGACTGCGGCTGATCGCCGTTGGTCGACGGACCGCCTCGCTCGTCGAAGCCGGGACCGACATCGACAGCGATGAACAGGTCGGCGTCCTTTACGATCTCGCGCGCCGGAGCGAGCGGCAGCACCGCTCTGAGCCCGCCGTCGCCGAGTCGCCGGCCGTTTGCTTCGAGCGGCGGGAAGTAGAGCGGCAGGGCGCACGAGGCATAGAGCGCGTCCGCCAGCTCGATGTCCCGGCCGGGCTCCCGGCCGCCCAGCAGCAGCAGCTCGCCGCTGTCGAGATCGGTGGCGGTGACCGTGAGCGGAGTTTTCAGGTACTCGAAGCGCGTCTTGGGAACGATGTAAGCGATGGCGCGGCGGAGCGCGGCGGCTGGGAACAGGCTGCGGGCGAACAGTCCCATCACGAGCGCCAGCGGATCGAGCGGCGCGATGTCCTTGCGGCGGATTCCCATCGCCCGGCGTCGCACCTGATCGAACGGCATCCCCGCGCAGAGCGCCGCACCGATGACCGCCCCCATGGAGGTCGCGACGATGTGGCTGGGAAGGAGATCGGCCTGCTCCAACGCTCGAAACGCTCCGGCATGAGCGAGTGCTTTCGCTCCACCACCCGACAACACCAATACGACCTTACTCACCCCGGCCCTGGTCGTAGCGGCGTTCCATCACCCGGTTCGCGCGACGCTTGGCGGCCCGGTCGTAGCGCCGCTTCTCGTCGGCCGTCTCGGGCACGACGGGCGCGACTTGCGTCGGGCGGCCGTTTTCATCCAGCGCCACGTAGGTCACGTAGCACGAATTCGTGTGTCGTACATCTCCCGTCAACACGTTCTCGGCGAGCACCTTGACGCCGACCTCCATCGAGGTGCGGCCCGCGAAGTTGACACGCGCCTTTGCCGTCACCAGCTCGCCGACGTGGATCGGCTCGCGGAAGTCGACTTTGTCGACCGAAACCGTCACGCACTCGCGATGCGCGTGGCGAATCGCGGCGACCGCGGCCACGCGGTCGACGAGCGCGAGGATGTGGCCGCCGAACACGTTGCCCAGAATGTTCGCGTGGTGCGGCATCATCAACTCCGTGAACACCGTCTCCGACTCGCGCGGGTGCCGACCCTGCTGTGCCATCAGTAGTCCACCGGCCTCAGATAGAATTCCCCGATCGCGGTCTGCGACACTACGGCCACGGTGGGGAGCCGCCGCTTCCAGTGCGTCGAGTCGAGGCGCTTCCGCACGATCTCCACTTCTTCCTTGGGGAAGCCGACGGGCTCTTCGCCGCGGATCAGATGATAGAGGATGCGATCCGCGTGCAGATACGAGACGCCGAGGTCCCCTTCATCGGTTTGACCTTTGATCAGGTCGGCTGTTGCAGGCTTGGCGACGATTTCTTCCGGAACGCCGACATGCCGGGCCAGGGTCCAGACCTGCGTCTTGAACAGGTCGCCCAGCGGATTCACCGGCGGGGCATCATCGCCGTGCCAGGTGAAATAGCCCAGCAGCCGCTCGGACTTGTTGCTCGTGCCCAGCGGCAGCGCCTTGTGCTTGGCGGAGAGATCGAACAGGACGATCATCCGCTCGCGCGCCATGACATTGCCGAGCCGGTGCGGATCGACATCGCCGACCTGTTTCAGGTAACCATCCACGGCGTCGCTGATGTCGACCGTGACTGATGGAATCCCGAGCTTGTCGATGACGAGCTGCGCGTGGGCGAGACTCTCCGGACTCGACGTGCGGTACGGCATGCGCACGCCGATGATGTTCTCCCGGCCCAGCGCCTCGGCGGCGAGAAACGCGGTGAGCGCGGAATCCACACCACCCGACAATCCAACGAGACCCTTCTTGAAGCCGCGGCGGCGGACGACTTCGTCCTTGAGAAAACTCACTAACCACTTCCGCGTGAGCTCGGGGTCGATGGCGAGGGGATCGTTCTCCTGCGTTCGCTTGGCGAAAACTCCCACGTGCGCCGTGCGCTGTGCGCCGTGCGCCGGACTGCCGTTGGCGGCCGGATCAAAGCGGACCTTCTGATCCTGCTTGGCGCCGCTCAGACTTTTGGTGAGCACCGGCAGCGCGCTCTGCAAATCGGCCAGCAGCGGCGAATCGGACCGCGCCGTCGTCAGCGAATCGAGATCGATGTCCGCGGTCAGCAGCGCCTCTTCGAACAGCGGTCCGCGCGCGATTACTCGGCCCGTCGGATCGATCACGGCCGACGCGCCGGGGAACCCCTTGCCGCCCTCGAACCCGACGAGATTCGCGAGCGCGACGAACACGCCATGCTCCTCCGCGATGCCGCGGACGATGCGCTCCCAGCGAACGACCGACGCGGGCAACGTCTCGCCCTCGCAGTCCTCATCCTCGGGTTCGCCGAGCCCGCGCGCCGGCGATGCGCTGGGCACAATGACGAGCTGGGCGCCCTCGAGCGCGGCGACGGTGGCGGCGAGCGAATGCCAGGCGTCCTCGCAGATCAGGATTGCCGCCTTGCCACCCCAGCCGGTCTCGAAGACCCGAACGCCTTCCTGCCCGCGATCCACGAAACGCTCTTCGTCGAACACGCCGTAGGTCGGCAGGAACACCTTGCGGTGCACGTGCCGCACTTCGGGCTTCTGTTTACTGAGCGTGACGTACAGCGCGGAGTTGTGGATGTGATTCTGGAAGCGCTCGTAGAATCCGACGACCACATCGATCGCCGGACCCTCGTACGCGGCGGCGAGGTCGCGGGCCAGCGTGCCAGCCGTGACGGCCAGCTCCTTCACCCCGCCCTCCACGAAATAGCCCGAGGTCGCCGTCTCGGGAAAGATGACCAGCGCGGGCCGGGGATCGAGCTGCGCGGCCTGCGCGATCACGGCGCCAATCCGCGCGACATTCTCGGCGTATTCGCCCTTGTTGGGCCGGAACTGGGACAGGGCGATCCGGATGTGCGGCATGGGTGGAAAGATACGGCGGTAAGGGACGGTAAGGGACGGTAGAAAAATGTAGGGGCGCAGCATGCTGCGCCCCTACCGTCCCTTACCGTCGTCTCTTTACCGTCTCTTACCGTCGCTGTTAGCATTCAGGCAGGCGATGGAGTTCGCCTTAAACCGCCGCTTTCCGGGCTGATGACTCCTACCGAAACCATCCACGGCAGGAGTTTTTCTTTGACCATCCTTTATATCGCGCTCGCAGGCGCCGCTGGTACGCTCGCCCGTTTCGGCGCGGAGCGCGTGGTACAAGGACGCTCGGCGACACTCGTGGTCAACCTCGTGGGCTCGCTGATCCTCGGTTTCGTCGTGCACTATGCGACTCGAACAAGCGCCGTTGCGCCGGAACTCCGATCGGCGTTGACCATCGGATTCTGCGGGGCGTTCACGACGATGAGCACATTCAGTTACGAATCATTGGCACTGCTGGCGCAAGGCCAATACGGGCGCGCGGCGATCTACATGGGCGCGACGATTATTGGATGTCTGGGCGCGGTGCTGGGAGGAATGGCACTCGCTGATAGGTTGAGATAAACGGGGACATGCAAAAGCTAGTCTTGAGACGCACCGCGGGCTTGAGTCAACGGTCAACGGGACCACCCCGCCGTGGTTGTCCCGTTGACGGGAGCCTACAAACCGCGGTGCGTCTGTGCACCTAGTTGTTGCATGTCCCCGCTCTTGCTGGGCTCAATGGAACGTGACGCCTACGCCGAACTGGAAGAAGTTGTGACTGAGGCGGAACTCGTTGCGATACCTGGGTATGTAGAAACCCATGCGACTGTCGCTGCGATTCGTCGTACCGCTGCTCGTCGCCCTGGCCATCTTTGCGTACGCGGCCCTCCCACTGGTGGACAAACTCATGCTCCGCTGGTTCAGCCGCGACCTCGAGGTGCGCGCCAACCTGATTGCTACCACCGTCGACGATCCGCTCCATAACCTTATTCGGACCGGCGACCGCAGCCGCATTCAGGAGTTCTTCACGCGCCTCACGCAGGACGAGCGCCTGTTCGCGGTCGGGTTTTGCCCGGCGGACAACGGCGACCCTGTCACGACCCCGACCTTGCCGGCGGAAGTGCGGTGCTCCGCCCTCGACCGCTTCACAGCGCTGTCGGGCGATCTGCTGCAGACGGCGACCGGCCCCGTTTTCATATCGGTGCGTCCGCTCGCCGGCGGCGGGAAACTCGTGCTCGTGCACGACATGAGCTTCATCGCACGCCGCAGCCGCGAGACACGCGACTACCTCTTCCTCTTCTTTGTCGGGCTCGGCCTCACCGTCGCGCTCATCACCGTCGTGATCGCGGAGCTCTCCTGGCGCGGGTGGGTGCAGGGACTCCGTGCGTTGCTACGCGGCGAGGGCCTCCTGGTGGTACCGGGCCGGTCGGGCGGGCGCGGCTTCGCCGGACCGCCGCCCGAGCTGCGGCCGATCGTGAAAGACCTGCGGGCGCTGATCGAGGACCTGGAAGCCGATCACCGCTCGCGCGATGAGGAGCGGCTCGCCTGGTCGCCCGCGACGCTGCGTCAAATCCTGCGTCGCGAGTTGCGCGGCCAGGAGGTGATCGTGGTGTCCAACCGCGAGCCGTACATCCACATGCGGCGCGAGGGGGTGCCCGCGATCGCGGTGTGGCGCCCGGCGAGCGGCGTGGTCACCGCCCTCGAGCCGATCATGCGCGCCTGCTCGGGCACGTGGATCGCGCACGGCAGCGGCACGGCCGATCGCGACGTGGTCGACGCCCGCGACCGGGTCGTCGTGCCGCCGCCACCCGAAGCAGCCGCCTACCAGCTCCGCCGAGTATGGCTTACAGAAGAAGAAGAGGCCGGCTACTACTACGGCTTCGCAAACGAGGGCATCTGGCCCCTCTGCCACATCGCGCACGTGCGGCCTGAGTTCCGCCGGCGCGATTGGGAGCAGTACAAAACCGTGAATGCCAAATTTGCCGACACCGTCGTCGAAGAGGCAACGTCCCAGGACCCGATCGTGCTGGTCCAGGATTACCACTTTGCGTTGCTGCCGCAGATGATCAAGGAGATCCTCCCCGCGGCCACGATCATCTCCTTCTGGCACATACCGTGGCCTAACCCCGAAGCCTTCGCGATCTGCCCGTGGCGCGAAGAGCTGCTCGATGGCCTGCTCGGCAGCACGATCCTCGGATTCCACACGCAATTTCACGTCAATAACTTCGTGGACACGGTGGACCGGCTGCTCGAGGCGCGCGTCGACCGCGAGGAGTTCGCCGTCACGTATCGCGGCAAGCCGACCTCGGTGCGGCGCTACCCGATTTCCGTGGAATGGCCGCCCGCCGCCGAGCTGCTCGCCGTCCCCGTCGAACAGTGCCGCACCGAGATCCGCCAGCGGCACAATCTCCCGCCCGAGCACGCCGTGGGGATCGGCGTGGAGCGCATGGACTACACGAAGGGCATCGAGGAGCGGCTGCGGGCGGTCGAGCGGCTGCTCGAGGTCGAGCCGCAATGGATCGGCAAGTTCTCCTTCATCCAGATCGCCGCGCCGACACGCATTCATATAGAGGAATACCGGACGTACGAGGCGCGCGTCCGCGACCTCGCGACGCGCATCAATCAGCGGTTTCCCGAGGCCATCCATCCGCCGATCATCTTGAAGATCGAGCACCACCAGCCGGACCAGATCTTCGAGTACTACCGCGGCGCCGATCTGTGCATGGTCACGAGCCTCCACGACGGCATGAATCTCGTCGCGAAGGAATTCGTGTCGGCGCGCGACGACGAGCGCGGCGTGCTCATCCTCAGCCTCTTCACCGGCGCGGCACGCGAGCTCCCCGAAGCCCTCATCGTGAATCCGTACGACACCGATCAATGCGCGGCGGCGCTGCAGCTCGCGCTCACCATGACGAGCACCGAGCAACGCACGCGCATGCGGTTGATGCGCGGACTGATTCAGGATTTCAACGTGTTCCGCTGGGCGGGACGCATGCTGATGGACGCCGCCGCGATGCGCCGCCGCGGACGGCTGCCGGACGTCGTCGCGCTGCCGACGGGACAGTGGCAGCAGGGCGCGGCACTCAGGCGGATCGGGCGGCGGTGACGCCCCCCGTCCCGCAGTGCGACTGGGCGTATTTCTTCGACATCGACGGTACGCTGATCGACTTCGCCGACACACCCACCGCCGTGCGAGTCAGCGACGACGTACGCCGGCTCCTCGAGCGCCTGTACGAATGCGCGGGCGGCGCGGTCGCCCTGATGAGCGGCCGGCCGATCGCCGAAGTCGATCACCTCTTTCCAGCCGTGCGGATGCCTGTCGCGGGCCAGCACGGCGTGGAACGGCGCAATGCCGCCGGCGTCCACAGCCGGCACACGGCGCCGACCGAAGGGTTCGCGCAGGCGCGCCGGCAGCTCACCGCCGCCATCGCCGACAAGCCGGGACTGCTGCTCGAGGACAAAGGCGTTTCCCTGGCGCTGCATTACCGGCGCGTTCCGGAGCTGGCGGACTTCGCCCAGCGCACGATGCGGGAAGTCCTCCCGCAGCTCGCCGGCCAGTACAGCCTGCAGCTCGGCAAGAGCGTCGTCGAAATGAAGCCGGCCGGGAGGGACAAGGGACTCGCCGTCGTCGAATTCCTGGAGGAGGCTCCCTTCGCGGGCCGGAGGCCCGTGTTTGTCGGCGACGACGAGACGGATGAATACGGTTTCCACGTGGTGAACCGGCTCGGCGGACACTCGATCAAGGTGGGCGCGGGAGAGACGGCGGCCCGCTGGCGGCTCCCCGACGTGGAGGCGGTACGACAGTGGCTACGCTCGATCTAGCACTGATCGGCAACGGGACGATCGGCGCACTCGTCGATCCCGAGGGCGAGATCGCCTGGGCCTGTTTCCCCCGGTTCGACGGCGATCCGATGTTCTGCTCGCTGCTCAAGCCGCGGACGGGGAACGAACAGCGCGCCGACATCGGCTTCTTCACCATCGAGCTGCTCGATCGGGTCAAGACCGAGCAGCACTATCTGCACAATACCCCCATCGTCGTCACGCGTATGACGGACTCCGGCGGCGGGACCATCGAGGTCAGCGATTTCGCGCCGCGCTTCGAGCACCACGGCCGGATCTTCTGCCCGATGACGTTGGTGCGGCGCGTGAAGCGCACCGCGGGGCACCCGCGCATTCGCGTGCGCGCGCGGTCCGCCCAGAGCTACGGCCAGCCGCTGGCCGCCACAACCTCCGGCAGCAATCTCATCCGCTACGTCGGGAACGCGCTCGTGTTGCGGCTGACGAGCGACGCACCCATCACCGCGATTCTCGAGGAGAGCGCCTTCTTCCTCGACGACGCCGTCACGCTCGTGCTCGGCCCGGACGAAACGCTCCAGGACCGCGTCGCCGACGTGGGCGCACGCTTCCTGGCCGAGACGACGATGTATTGGCGCGATTGGGTGCGCTCCCTCGCCATTCCGTTCGAATGGCAGGACGCCGTGATCCGCGCCGCGATTACGCTGAAGCTCAATGTCTTCGAGGACACGGGCGCGATCATTGCCGCCGTCACGACGTCGATCCCCGAAGCGGCGGACAGCAGCCGCAACTGGGACTACCGCTTCTGTTGGCTGCGGGACGCGTACTTCGTCGTGAATGCCTTGAACCGTCTGGGCGCGACGCAGACGATGGAGCGGTACCTCGGCTTCATCCGCAACGTCGTCGCCGAGGGCGCCGAGCGGCGGCTCGATCCGGTGTACACCGTCACCGGTCACCGGCTGCCGCCCGAACGGGTGGTGGAGTCGCTGCCGGGCTACCGCGGCATCGGGCCCGTACGCGTGGGCAACCAGGCCGCGGAGCAGTCGCAGCACGACGTATACGGCTCATCCATTCTCGCCGCCACACACGTGTTCTACGACCGGCGGCTGGTCCGGCAGGGCGATGAGTCGCTGTTCCGCCGTCTGGAGCCGCTGGGGGAGCTCGCGTTCCGGTCCTTCGATCAGCCGGATGCCGGGTTGTGGGAGCTGCGGGGCAGCACGCGCGTGCACACGTTCTCCGCCGTGATGTGCTGGGTGGGGTGCGAGCGGTTGGGCCGCATTGCCAAGCAGCTCGGCCTCGAGGACCGCGCCAGCCACTGGTGCCAGCGCGCCCGCGAGCTGCACGAGGAGATTTCCCGCCGCGCGTGGAACGAGAAGCTGGGCACCTTCGTCGCCACGTTCGACGGTGATACGCTGGATGCCAGCCTGCTGCAGCTAAACGAGCTGTTCTTCGTCGCGGACGACGACCCGCGCTTCGTGGCGACGGTGCGCGCCATCGGGAAGCAATTGAAGCGGGGCGATTTCGTGTTCCGCTACACGACGCCGGATGATTTCGGCACGCCGGCGAACGCGTTTCTGGTGTGCACGTTCTGGTATATCAACGCGCTGGCCGCGATCGGCGAGCGCGATGAAGCGCGCCGCATGTTCGAGGACATCCTGGCGTGTCGCAACCGGCACGGGCTGCTCGCCGAGCACATCGATCCCAAGACAAGAGAGCAGTGGGGGAATTTCGTCCAAACTTACAGTATGGTCGGGTTGATCAGCTCCGCTATACGACTATCGCAACGGTGGGATCAAGCATTCTAGAAAAGCGAGGACATGCAACGACTAGGCCACAGACGCAGCAGCGGTCAACGGTCTTGAGTCAACGGGACAACCCTCGCTAGGGTGGTCCCGTTAGCGTTGACTGAGGCCCGCGGTGCGTCTGTTGCCTAGTTTTTGCATGTCCCCGCAGTTTTTGCGCATAAGGCGAGAGCGACACCGTTGGTCCACCCAAATCCATCCTGCGTCGGATACTCCCCGCCGCCTGCTTTCTTGTTCGTGTTGACAACGTCGTACTTCTCCATCATGCGCCCGGTCGCGCGGTAGGTTCGGTCGAGCAGCGCGAGCCAGCGGCTCGCGGCTTTATCGGCCAGGTCGGCGCGGCCGTAGCGCCGCACTCCTTCGATCGCCAGCCACTCGAGCGGCGGCCAACCGTTGGGCGCGTCCCACTGCTGTCCGGTGGGGATCTTCGTGGTCACGAAGCCACCGGGACCGAGGAACTCCTGCTCGAGTCGCAGCGCCACGTGCCGTCCCTGATCGGGCGTGGCGATCCCGAAATAGAGCGGTGCAGCAGCGGCGAGTGTCAGCCGGTCCCGCACCGCCTCTCCCGTGCGCCAGCGGCGGTCGTAGAAAAAGCCGTTCTCGTACATCGACAGGATCGCCTGGCGCCGCTGATCCGCTTTCTGATTAAAGCGACGTGCGACCTCGGCATCACCGCCCGCATGCCGGAACGCTCGCAGTGCGGCGATCGTGCGCTCGGCGTGGTACAGGAGACTGTTGAGGTCGACGGGAATCAACTGCGTCGTCTCGAGCGTCCGCAAATCCTTGGGATCGCGCATCCAGCGGCTCGAGAAATCCCACCCGCTTTCCGCAGTCGCGCGCGCTTCCCGATAGAAATTCGCGCGCAGCGACTCGGGTAGCGTCTGCCCGATCTCGACGTCGGGCCGGTACGATTCGGGCCGTGGCTCCGCGAGGTCGTCCCAGTAGCGATTCAGGATGACACCGTCCGGCATCCGCACGACGCGCCGATAGAACTCCCCGGGCTTCAGTCGATCGGCGCCGTCCATCCAGAAGGCGTACTCCCGCTCCAGCGCGTCGAGATAGGGCAAGGCCTGCGAGGTATCGGTCGCCGTCGCATAGAGACTCACCATTGCCGCGAAGTACGGCGGCTGGCTCCGGCTCAGATAGTAGGTGCGATTGCCGTTTGGAATGTGCCCGACGGTGGTGATCAAATGGGCGAAGTTGTCGAGCATGCTCTTCACGAGGTCGGTGCGGCCGCTCCGCACCAGGCCCTGCATCGTGAAGTAGGAATCCCAGTAGTAGACCTCGCGGAAACGCCCGCCCGGCACGATGTAGGGACTCGGGAGGGGGATTAGAGATGAGCGGATGTCCGCACTATCGGCGGATCGCGTCAACACCGGCCACAGCGCCTTGATGTGCTGCACCATGCTCTGGGAGGCCACGGTGTGATAGCCATCTCCCGCCGGCTGCGGCAACACGAAGTTCTGTTCGACGAACGCGCGGAGCACGAATCCGGGTGTGCGCCGCGCCGAATCGTAGCGCGCCTCGATCGCCGCCGGGGCGGAGCGCGGCCGCGCATCCACGAATTCCTTGGAATCCGGAAAGATGCCGGCCAGCTGGACATCCGAAAACAACGACCCGATGTCGTGCGCGGGATCGTAGGCAAAGACTAGGTGCGTAGACGGCACGGGATTGTCCCGATGACCTGAGACTGTGCGTCCGCCGTTGCGTCTGTGCACCTAGTTTTTGCATGTCCCCGTCTTTCTTAAGCAAAGACGATCCAGAGCACCCCAATGATCGCCACGAGTAGCACCGACAGCCCGATCTCGAGCCTGCGTTGTTTCGACGTCCCGCCCTCTTGCATCGCCATACCCGACACTCCGACGTCAGGCTTCCCGTACGTGAGGCCCGCGGTCTTCTCGACACCGGGCGGCGGCGTGGCCATGCTCACCACGAAGAGGACGGCCGTGCAAATCACGAAGAGCAGCACCGCGTAATGCAGGAAGTTGAACTCTGCGATCCACTCCCAGATCGAGCCGGCGGCCAGCCTCGCCTTGTCGGTACCGTTCGCGAACTCGAGGACCAGGCGCAGCACACCGAGGGCGAGACCGGTGAGGAGCGATGCCATCGCCCCTTTCCCGTTCAAGCGCTTGAAGAAGATGCCCAGCAGGAAGCAGGCGGCGATCGGCGGGGCGATATAGGCCTGAACGCTCTGCAGGTAGATGTAGACCTGCGACGAGATGTACTTCATGAACGGAATCCATGCCAAGCCCAGCACCACCATGATCCCGGCAGAAATGCGGCCCACCTTCACGAGCTGCATCTCGCTCGCGGCCGGACGCATTTTCTTGTAGACGTCCCACGTCAACAGGGTCGAGCACGCGTTGAAGGCGGAGGCGAGGGAGCTCATGAGCGCCGCGAGCATGCCGGCGAGCACCAAGCCCTTGATTCCGACGGGCAGCAACCGCGTTACCAGGGATGGGTAGGCCGAGTCACCCGTGATGTCGGAGAACAACGCCGCGGCGACGACACCGGGTAAGACGAAGATGAAAACGGGCAGAATCTTCAGGTAGCCGGCAAAGATCGTTCCGGTGCGCGCTTGCGGAATGTTCCTGGCGGCCAACACGCGTTGCACGATGTGTTGATCGGTGCACCAGTACCAGATTCCCAATATCGGAGCGCCGAAGATGATTCCGGTCCAGGGAAAGTTCGGGTCGCTGATCGGTTTCCACATCGAGAAGAATCCGGCCGGCACTTTCGCTTTCAGCGCCGCAATCCCGCCGACGTGCTGCAATCCGATGATCATGAGCGTCGCCGAGCCGAGGATCAGTACAATCGCCTGCAACACCTCCGTGTAGACCACGGCGCGCAGGCCGCCGAAGATCGTATAGAGCCCAGTGACGATGATGAGCACGACGGCCGCTGTGAAGAAATTCCACCCCGTGACCGCGCGAATCACCACGCCACCCGCGTAGAGCGTCACACTGATCTTCGTGAGGACGTAGCCGATCACGGACACCCAGGTGAAGTAGGTCCGCGCCGCCGAGTTGTACCGTTTTTCGAGGAATTCGGGCATCGTGTAGACGCCGCTCTTCAGGTAGTACGGCACGAATAGCCAACCGAGCAGCAGCAGGATCAGACAGGCGAGCCACTCGAAGTGTCCCACCGCGAGTCCGGTGGTCGAGCCCGACCCCGCCAGACCGACCAGGTGTTCGCTGCCGATGTTGGAGGCGAAGAGGCTGGCGCCGACTGCGAACCACCCCACGTCGCGCGCTGCGAGGAAGTAGTCGGAGCTCACCTGCTTCTCGCGCCGCGCCGCCCAGTAGCCGATGCCGGCCAGTATCAGGAAGTAGCCGACGATGAACACCAGGTCGAAGGCATGCAGATTGCTCATGGAGTGGACCTTGAGGAGTGGAGGAGATATTGAACCGCGATCTCGGTCAGCGACCACAACTGCACGTCGGAGCTCGAGCCATAGCGGACTGGCCGCAAGACCCCTCCTTCAAACTTGTAGCTCCACAGCTCGGCGTACTGCAGGCCGGAGCGCGCCACCGCGCTCCGTACCGAATCGATCGCGCCCGGGCGATTGCGCCCTCCCTGCGCCAGCGCGGCGAGCAGCACGCTCACTTCTCGACCCCAGACGACGCGCGGCGAGTGGTAGAGATCGCCCTCGAACATCTCCCAGACGGCGGGACCGGCGTAGGCGTCGTTGGCTACGGCCAATCCCAGACCATCGATGAAGAGACCCACCGGGTACGGCAGCAGAAACGGCCGCAGCAGCTCACTCTCCCGAGCGTCGTCCTGCCGCTCGAGCAGCAGCCACATCGCTGGATCCGTGCTCATCACCGGAATCGGCTGGCCGGCGCTGTCGAGCGAGACGGCGGGAAAGCGCAGCGTGTCGCTTGGGAATCCGGAGCGCGTCACCACCGCTTCCCAATGCGCCCGCTCGGCGGCGGGCAGCGAGGCCAGCTTGGCGCGCACGCGCGCTTCGACGTCGGCGGGCGCCAGCGCGACCATGAAATGGCGCGCGGTCCCGCGCCAGGTATCCGCGGCCCGCGCGATCTCGGCCGCGTTCTCGATGCCTGGCTGGCCCATCGCCCGCAGCGCGCTGTCGATCGTGCCGATGGCGCGCAGCGCCGCGGGAACCCAGACGACGTTGACGTCGAAGGCAAAGCGTCCGCCGCCGTAGCCGACGCGGCTGTCGCGCCAGCTGCCGGGATGCCACCAGCCGTTGTCGTCGCGCTTGAAGCTCACGAGGTTTGTCACGACCGGATCGCGCGCATATGGAGCGGCTTGCCGCGCGACGTACGCAAGATTCTTGCGCAATGCCGTGCCCCAGCGCGCCACGAACCGCCGCTTGCGGGCAACGGGCACGTCTTTATCGGCGAAGTATCGACCCGCGACTACCGGTAGTTGGAAATCATCATCCACCATCCAGTAGTTCTCGCGGGTTGCCTGAAGATTCTGTAGCAGGCGGCGGTCGCCGCTCTTCAGGAACTCGGCGCTATTCTCCCGGATCGCCTGGCCGCCGAGTGCTTCCTCGTGGCTGACGTCGCCCGCCGGACCGAGCTTCGCGAGCGCTGCGCTGATCACGAACTCCGGCATCGTGTCGGACCACACCGGCTCCATGAGCAGCGCTGTCAGCAGCATGTCGCGGCCGAAGTAGGTCGCGTACGTCGGCAACGCCGCGATCAGCTTCTGTTTGGTGCTGAGCAGCTCGAAGCCGCGGATCTCGCGCTCCAGGCGCGGGGACTTGACGGAATCGGCGAAGCGGCGGAACGCGGCGCTGAAGATTTGATTGCGGCGGAGGGGATCGAGCGCGGCCCCATCGGTCGCGATCTCGACGCTGAACGTGACGGGTCGCCTCCCGAGCGCGCGAATCGTCAAAACACCGCCGCGCAGCGTGGCGAGCGTGGTGCGCGCGTCGCCGCGCAGCGTCAGCCAGAGATGGTTCCTGCCATCGAGGCTGGGCTGCGATGCTCGCATCGTCCAGTCCCGGGGAGTGCTCGTCAGTCGCACGCTCGGCGTGAGCCGTTCGGTGTACGGCGCGCCCATGCGCTTGGCGAACGCCGCCATCTCCGGCACCACGAACGTCGGCGCGTCGATCGAATCGCGGACGCGGCCCGCATAGCCGAAGTCGCGCTCGATACGCATCGAGCCCAGCAGGATCTGGCCGATCCGGATTGACCGCCCGCCCTGCACCGTCAGCGCGTAGCCCAATCCGCGCCGACCGCCCCTACTCCAGACCGTCGCCGGCCCGTCACCGAACGCGACCGCCGCATTTGTAGTTTGACCGCCCCCAGTTGTCTCTTGACCGCCCAAGTTCCGAGCCGTAAACCCAATGCTCTCGTTCAGCGCATCCGCCCACACGTGCACGACGCGGCCGGTTTTCCCTTCGATGTAGATCTCGACGGCGTTACCGCGCGCGTCGCGATACAGGCGGGCCGTGTAGCCCTCGTAGGCGGCGGGATCATCGAGGCCGGTGGTTGGGAATTGGAGCACCGGCGGGGCTTCCCGCGCGGGTGCGCTTTGCATCACCAGTAGCAGGGCCAGAAGCATGGGCCTACATACTCCGTCCCATGACCGCCCTTGACAAGGTCTCTCGGGGGCGGCATTTCGGAGGGCATAACTGTCTTCCTGAGGTCCACGCGATGAGATTCGTCCGACACGCAGTTCCCGTTTTCGCGCTGCTGTCCCTCACGGCACTCCCTCTCGCCGCGCAAAACACCGGCACGGTCAGAGGACAGGTCGTGGACAGCACTACACGGCAGGCGCTCGCCGGGGTCATCATCCAAATCGAGGGCACGCAACTACAGACTGCCAGTGGTAGTGACGGCAGTTACACGCTCGCGTCCGTTCCTGCGGGCAGCGTGCTGGTGCGTGCGACCCGAATCGGGTACGCGCCGCAGCGACAGTCCGTCACGGTGACGGCCGGCGGAACCGCCCAAGCGCAGTTCGCGCTTGCCCCACAAGCCTCGCTCCTCGAAGCGGTTGTCGTAACGGGGTACGGGACGCAGCGGCGCGAGGCCATCACTGGCTCGGTCTCGACCATCAATCCGGCGCAGGCCAACGTCGGCGTGACGACCAACGTTACGCAAATGCTCTCGGGTCGCGCGGCGGGCGTCGATATCACGCTGAACAACGGCGAGCCCGGCGCGGGAGCGCAGATTCTGATCCGCGGCGGCAGCTCGATCAGCAACAGCAACGATCCGCTGTACGTGATCGACGGCGTGCCGATCAACAACGTCGCGACCGAACCCCAGGGGATGTCCGGGGTGGTCGGGTCGCCGGCGTTGCCTCGCAATCCGCTCAACCTGCTGAATCCCTCCGACATCGCTTCGATCACCGTTCTCAAGGACGCCTCGGCGACCGCTATTTACGGCAGCCGCGCTGCCAACGGCGTCATCCTGGTCGAAACGAAAAAGGGAACCGGCGGCGGCGGGCCGAGCATCGACTACGATTCCTACGTCGCGGCGGCCTCGCCGGCACGGCGTCTTGATGTGCTCGATGGCGCCGAGTACCGGGCGTACGTGAACCCCCAGTTCGTCACATGGCGATCGGATTCGACGGCCTGTCGTGCACGTCCTGCGTGCTCGACCGGCTTCGCGGATTCGTCCGGCGGCTTCGGTGGGATCAAGCCGTATGCCCTCGGCGCCGCGAATACGAACTGGGAACGGGAGGTCACCCGCACGGCGGTCACGCACAACCACAACCTGTCGTTCTCCGGCGGCACCGAGGACACGCGGTATCGGGCGTCGCTCAACTACATGGAGGATAACGGCGTCGCGCTCTCGAGCACACTCCAGCGGATTCAGGGCAGGCTGGCCGGAACGCATAGCGCGCTGGACAACCGGCTGCGGCTCGGCGTCAACGTGACGACGTCGCGCGTCAACAATACGTATCTGACGTTTGACAACACGGGCGGCTTCGAAGGCGGGGTGTTCCAGAACGTCGCCATCTTCGATCCCACCCAGCCCGTCACCTTCAGCGACGCGACCGGGACGCATTTCTATGAAGGCGGCGGCAGCTCGGTGCGTAATCCCGTGGCGCTGGCCAAACAGCTGATCGATATCGGCCAGACCACCCGCACCCTCGGCAACGCGACCGCGGAGCTGGATCTCGCCGGAGGGCTCACCGGTCAGGTCACGGTGGGGTTGGACCATGCGAGCGGCGGGCGCCAGACGTACTATCCGAAGCAGAGTCCGATCGGCAACGCGCTGGGCGGCGGGGTTGCCCGCCTGGTGGATCTCAACAATGACGCCCGCACGCTGCAGACGCTGTTGACGTACCGGCGGGAGAGTGGCGATCGGAGCTTCGACATGGTCGGCGGATACGAGTACAATAAGTTCAGGAGCGACACGGTCACCGCATCGGGCAGCGGCTTCTTCACCGACGCGTTCACCTTCGACAAACTCTCGGCCGCGACTACCCGGAACAGCTCCTCCGGCGCCGAGCAGAGCGTGCTCGTCTCCTTCTTTTCACGCGCCAACTTCGGCTACAAGAACAAGTACTTCTTCACCGGCGCGTTGCGGTATGACGGCTCGTCGAAGTTTGCCGCGGGCCACCAGTGGGCGTCATTCCCGGGCCTTTCCGCTTCCTGGCACATGAGCGACGAGGGCTTCATGCAAAGCTCGCCGTTCTCGGACCTCCGCGTGCGCGTTGGTTGGGGCGTCCAGGGCAACCCCGGCATCCCGGCGTACTCCTCGTTGCCGTTGCTCGGCGCCGGCGTCGGTGGTACGTACACGTGGGGCGACGCGCCGCAGACCGGCGTCGCAGGAATCCAGAACCCCAATCCCGACCTCAAGTGGGAGCGGACCGCGCAAGTTGACGTCGGCGTCGACTTCGGACTGATGAGCAATCGTCTGACGGGGAGCGTCGAATACTACGTCAAGAACACGTCCGACCTGTTGCTGTCCGTCAAGGTGCCGCAGCCGGCCGTCGTGGAAGAGCGGCTCGAGAACGTCGGCAAGCTGCGCAATCGCGGCGTGGAGTTGTCGCTCGATGCGCTCGCGATCTCGCGGCCGTCGTTGACCTGGCGGGCCGGCATCACCTTCGCGGCGTCCCGCAACAAGGTGACGAACCTCGGATCCCGAGGGACGATCACTTCGGGCGGCGTCAGCGGTCAAGGCCAATCGGGCCAGGTCTCGCAGCTCATCGCTCCAGGATTGCCCCTCGGGTCGTTCTACGGCCCGGTGTTCCTCGGCGTGGATGCGAACGGGAAGCAGCTCTTCGTGTGCAGCACGCCGAATACGCCCGTGTCAAACTGCAGCGGCGGCAGCACGATCAATGGGTCGGGACCGGGCGCCGGGGACTACCAGGTGATCGGGAACGCCAATCCCAGCTTCACGCTTGGCTTCCACAACCAGCTCACCCTCGGGAAGCTCGACCTGAGCTTCCTGATTCGCGCATCGGTGGGCCAGGACGTGTTCAACAACACGGCGCTGGTGTACTCCACGAAGGGGAATGCGCTGCAGGGCAAGAACTTCCTCCGCCCCGCCCTGACCGACGGAATCGGGCTGCATGAACCGGCCATCTTCTCGTCGCGGTGGATCGAGAGCGGCTCTTTCGTGCGGCTGCAAAACATCACGCTGGAGTATGCGCTCAACCTGCCGATGATCCGCTCGGTGCAGAGCGCGCGGGTGTACGTATCGGCTGACAATCTGCTGCTGCTGACCGGTTATTCGGGGCTCGATCCGGAAGTCTATGCCAGCTCCGGTCTGGCCTCGCGCGGGATCGATTATCTTAGCTATCCGCGGCCCCGTACGGTGACCGGCGGCCTCCGCCTGTCGTTCTGAGGAGCTCGAGACCTATGAAGCAAACCATGTCGATGAGAACGATCCGCGGAGCGTGGCTCGCCGCGCTGCTGCTTGGATCAATGCAGGCGTGCACCAATCTGGATGAGCCTCCGAAGAGCGACATCTCTCCGGGGACATTCTTCAACAATGAGGCGGAAGCACTGGCCGGCCTCTCCGGCGTCTATGCGCAGCTCCGGGGCGCGTTCCCAGGCTACTGCTGCGCGTACTACGCCCTCAGCGAGATCAGCACCGACGAAATGGTGGTGCCGACGCGGGGTCAGGACTGGTACGACAACGGCCGTTGGCTGGAAATCCACGAACAAGGGTGGACCCCCGGCAGTCCGTCGACGCTCCAGGACATCAATTCGGCCTGGGTAAACGGCTATACGGGAGTCGCGAACGCGAATGTCGCGTTGAGCGCGCTGCAGAGCCGGCTCATCATGGACTCCGCGAAGCAGGCGGGAGTGATCGCCGAGCTGCGGGCGTTGCGTGCGTTCTACTACTACCAGCTGATGGATCTGTTCGGCGGCGTCCCGGTCGTCACGACAACGGACGTCGCGCTGCACGACCGCGTATCACGCGACTCCGTCTTCAAGTTCATTGAAGCGGAGCTGCTCGCCGCCCGGACCGTCCTGCCCCGGACGCGCGATGCGGCGAACAACGGCCGCCTCACCAAGGGCGCGGTCGACGCCATACTCGCCAGCATGTACATCAATGCCGGCGTCTTCACCAAGGACGCGGGCGCGTTCAGCGCCGTTGCGTATAACTCGTGCGCGACAATCACCGTGGCGGGAGGCCTGGGCGCCTGCCAGGCGGCAAAGGATCGCGCCGACAGTACGATTCTGTCCGGCGTCTACCAGCTGGCGGATACGTTCGTGAAGAACTTCCGGGCCGACAACAACCTGTCCCCGGAAAATATTTTCGTCGTCAAATTCGCCCCCCGCGATGGGCTCGGATTCCCGATCCTGCAGACGACGCTGCATTACAACCAGTTCTCGACGACGCCGTGGAACGGCTTCTCCACACTCGCCCAGACGTACACGGCGTTCGACACGTTGAACGACAAACGCAAGAGCATCTTCCTCGTCGGCCCGCAGTTCAATGTCGAGACGGGTGACACGGTGTGCATCCGGCCCGGTTGCGACAAAGGAGCGCCGAGGCTGGTGTTCACGCCGGTCATCGCCGATGTGCGTGCAGCGACGGAAGGCGAGGGGGTTCGAATCTATAAGTGGCCGTACGACCCGAACCACGTCGCGCAGAACAACGGCAACGATTTCGCTTACTTCCGTCTGGCGGAGATGTACCTGATCAAGGCGGAAGCGGAAATCGACGGCGCGACCGGCACGCCGGCGCCGCTCGCGTTGCTGCGGAGCGTGCGCGCGCGCTCGTTCACGGTCGACACCTTGAGCGCCGCCCCCCTTGCCGCAGTCCTGCGGGAGCGGCTGTTTGAGCTGACGTTCGAGGGGAAGCGGCGGCAGGACCTCATTCGGTTCGGCCAGTACACCACGGCGTGGCAGTTCAAGACCGCGGGGGCGCCGCATCTCACGCTCATGCCCATTCCGCAGTCGCAGATCGACGCGAACCCGAAACTGGTCCAGAACACGGGATACTGATTGCCGGTAGCGTCGCAGCAGGAAGCTGATCAGAGAGGGGCGCGGCTGCTCGCGCCCCTCTCGCTTCTCGTGCTGCTAGGGCTGCCGGGACTCTGCAACGCCTGCGCTGGATCGCAGGAGCCCGCTCGCACGGCGCATCCGCCCGCGGCCGGCAAGGAGCTGTTCACACTCCTGCCGTCGACCTACACCGGCATCACCGTCACCAACCCACTGGAGGAGACACGCGATTTCAACGTGTTCATCTACCGGAACTTTTACAACGGCGGCGGCGTCGCAATCGGTGATCTCACGGGGGACGGACTGCCGGAGATCGTCCTCACCACGAACCAGGGCGGCCCGCGACTGTATCTGAACCTGGGCGGCTTCCGGTTCCGGGACGTCACGCAGGACGCCGGGGTCGCCGAAGGTGGTCGTTGGACTACGGGCGTAACCCTGGCAGACGTCGACGGCGATGGAAAACTCGATATCTACGTCTGTCACGCCGGCCAAAAACCAGGTTCGGCGCGCGCGAACACGCTCTACATCAATCAGGGCCTGAAGGACGGCGTGCCGGTGTTTCGCGAGATGGCGGCGGTCTACGGCATCGCCGACACAGGGTACTCCACGCAAGGAGCCTTCTTCGACTACGACGGTGACGGCGATCTCGACCTGTTCCTGATCCGCAACTCCCCCAAAGCGGTCGCCGCGCTCGCAACCCGGAACACCCGGACCACGCGCGATCCGCTCGGCGGCCACGAGCTGTACCGCAACGACGGCGCGGGGAGAGGGGGCCACTTCGTCAACGTGAGCGACCAGGCCGGGATTTACGGCCCTGAGACTGGCTTCGGCCTGGGGATCGCCGTGGGGGATGTGAACCGCGACGGCCGGCCCGACGTGTACGTGGCGAACGATTTTTTCGAGCGGGATTATCTGTACATCAACAAGGGCGACGGCACGTTCGACGAGGTGCTCGACCGCGCGCTGCCGACGAGCAGCTATTTCTCGATGGGCGTCGACATCGCAGACGTGAACAATGACGGCTGGCCCGACATCTACACCTCTGACATGCTTCCCGAAGACGACCATCGCCTCAAGACGACGTCCGCATTCGAGCCGTGGGAGCTGTATCAAGCCAAGGCGCGCGAGGGGTTCGACCACCAGCTCATGCGAAACATGCTGCAGTTGAACAACGGCAACGGCACCTTCAGCGACGTCGCGATGCTCAGCGGCGTCGCGGCCACGGATTGGAGCTGGAGCGCGCTGATCGCCGATTTTGACCTCGACGGCAACAAGGACGTCTTCGTCGCGAACGGGCTCACCAAGGACGTGACGTCGCAGGACTACATCGCCTTTCTCGCCAACGACCAGACGGTGCTCGCCGCCACACG
>QHUF01000153.1 GCA_003221075.1 Gemmatimonadota bacterium | reverse complement strand
AGCAAACGTACACGGCGCTCCAGCAGCGCTTCGATCAGGCCCGGCTCGCCGCTGAGGCCACCGTTCCTGATGTCCGGATTCTCGACCCGGCGATGGTGCCGCAGCGTCCAGTCAAGAACACGGCGCCACGCCTGCTGCTCATGGGGCTTCTGGCCGGCCTCGGACTGGGTGTGCTGGGCGCGATCTTGCTCGACCGCGCGGATCCCAGCGTGCGGTACCCGGAACAGGTGTCGCGCGACCTCGGGCTGCCGATCATCGGCGCGGTGCCGCATCTGCGAGCCAAGGACCCCGCCGAGGTCGTCGAAGCTTTGCGCGGTGTGCGCCTCAGCCTCGCGAACGAGCACGGTCCGGGCCCGTTGCTCGTCACGGTCACGAGTCCCGGACCGGGCGACGGCAAGTCGTTCCTGTCGGCTAATCTGGCGCTCACGTTCGCGGACGCAGGACAGCGCACACTGCTGGTGGACGGCGATATCCGCCGTGGCGTGCTGCACCGGCGTTTCAAGGCAAACCGCCAGCCGGGCTTGGTGGATTTTCTCCGTACGGAGGCGGGCCAGGGCGACATCGTGCAGCGGACGGCGTACCCGCGGCTCGCATTCATCGGATGTGGCACCCGTACGCAGCGCGCTCCGGAAGTCCTGGGATCACCGGCGATGGCTCAGCTCATCGCCGAGTTACGCGGGCAGCATGACGTGATTCTGATCGACAGCCCGCCGCTCACTGCCGGAGTCGATCCGTTCATATTGGGAACCGTGACTGGATCGCTGTTACTCGTGTTGCGAACCGGGCACAGCCACCGCGACATCACGGGTGCTAAACTCGAGGTGCTGGACCGTCTGCCGATCCGGCTGCTGGGCGCCGTGTTGAACGACGTGCCGCGTGGTGCGGCCTACGGCTACTACGCCTACTACTCCTATTATCTGCCCGGCTACGAGGCCGTGGAGGAAACCGACGGCCGTCGTACGTCGAGCCCGCAGGTCGTCTAGGCAGAATCTTGAAGGACGGAAGGACGTGATTATGAAGCATTCCCGGTGGTCACCGATCGTCGCAGCCGCGCTGCTTGCCACCGGCGTGGTCGGCATACGGCAAGCGGCGGCGCAGGCAGTTGCGACCGGCTTTCAGGCCGGGGATCGTATCCTGCTTCGCGTGGAGGGGGACTCGGCCCTGTCAGACACCTTCACGGTCGTGGCGGGGCCCGCACTGCGGCTTCCAAACGTCGGTGAAATCTCGCTCGCCGGCGTGCGCCGCGGTGATCTCGAGGCCCATTTGAGCCGCGAGCTGGGCCGCTACATCAATGATCCCGTATTGCAAGCGCGCGCCCTGATCCGCGTGTCCGTCGCCGGCGAGGTGGTGCGGCCAGGATACTATGCCGTTCCCATCGACCTGGTACTGGCGGACGCATTGATGCTCGCGGGTGGCGCCACCACCTCTGCCCGAGTCGAGCGGCTGAGCATCGAGCGCGGCAACTCCTCGATCTGGCGCGGGAACGCGCTGCAGACGGCGATCGCGCGCGGCGCGACCCTGGATGAGCTCGGCATCCGTGCCGGCGATCGCATTCAAGTGCCGGGAAAAGGCGACGCGGAATCGACCTGGCGCATCGTCGGCATCATCGTCGGCGGCCTCGCAACGGCGGTCGGCGTCGTCGCGTTGAGTCAACACCACTAGCGAGGCCGGCGGAAGACTCCGTCCCACACCGCGAGCGCCGGCTTCGCATTCATCGCGCTATCGGCCAGCCCGAGATGCGTGAACAACGGCAGAATCGAACCCGGCGGCTGCGGCGGGAAACCACTCAGATCGAGATCGTAGAACGTCAGCTGAAATACGCCACTGGCTCTCGCGCTATCCAACAACTGCTCCTGCCGCGTGATGTAGCGCGCCTCTTCCGCGGGTGAAGACATCACACCGCCAACCGAGACCGACGGCCAGCCTCCCTCCACGACGATCACCGGCAGCGTCGTGCCCTGCGGGACCCGACTGTAGTAGTCGAGTGGGATCGACTCGGGGTCCCCAAAGCCGCCGAGGTAAGGGTAGCTCGATAAACCGAGGGCCTCGACAAATGGAAAATCGGCGAGGTCCTGCGCGATTCCCTGATAGGGTCCGTTGGGCCGGCCCCACGCCGTCTCGACCTGCACACTGACGTACAGCTTGCTCGGCAAACTCGCGGCGCGGATTTGCGCCACGGCCGCGTTGGCCATCGTCACGAGCGCCTGATACACGGAATCGGGCGCCAGCTGGCGGATGAGATTGGTTTCGGCCGCGAGCCCGAGATATTCTGGCCGGATCCTGTTTGCGACCGCGAAAACCCACTCGCGATATAGGCGCTGGATCATCGTATCGGTGATGCTGCGACCCGCGCTGACGAGCTCCGGGGCTTCTGCGGCCCGGTTCAGTCCGTCGGTCGCGTCCACCGTGAACACGAGCGCGAGCCCCTTGGTGCGATAGTAGTTCGCCAGCGGCAGCTCGACCGTTCGCACGGCCGAATCGGGCGTCGCACCACCGAGCATCGCCGCCCAGGCCGGAGAGACGTGCATGATCGCCGCATCCGCGTGCGGGGCCCAGTTGTTGATCGCGGCGATGACGTCTGCGGTCGAGTCGAGCCGCGGCGGAATCGCGGAGAATCCCATCAAGAATGTGCGCGGCTTCGAGGTGGGGCCCGAGCCGTCGCCGCACCCCAACCACCCGACGCAGGCTGCCGTCACGAGCAGGAACGTTCGCGTCCTCACGTCACACAATGTAAAGCGACGGGCTTAACCCGAGAACCGCTCGCCGGGTCTTCGGGTATGCCCACCACACTTTTGGACAGGAGATCACATGCGGTCGCATACCATTACCGCGCTGCTGCTGCTCGTCGCGCCGTGCGCGGGCGCGCTGGCGGCGCAGGCGAGTGCCCCGGCCGGACTCAGCGACGACATCGTGTTGCTGCAGATCCATCGCGCGAATCTCGAAGAGATTCGTATGAGTCAGCTCGCGCAGCACAACGCATCCTCGGCACAGGTGAAACAGTACGGAGCGCGGCTCGTCCGCGATCATCAGGCGGCGGACCAGAAGGTCGTGGCGCTGGCCAAGCAGCTCCGGATCGCACTCCCGCAGGAACGGGGACAACAGATGAGTCGCGCACCGGGGAGAGATTCCGTCGGCCGGCCTGGTTACATGGGCCGCCGGGACTCGACGGCCGACTTGACGACGCCTCCAGACTACTCGCAGAGCTCCCCGCAGCGCGGCGAAGGGGCGGACCCTCAGGGCGAACGGCTGCGGTCCCTGCGCGGCGCAGCGTTCGACACGGCGTTTGCGAACGCGATGGTCGAAGGCCACACGAAGGCCATCAGCCTGCTCGAGCTGGCGCAAACCCAGGCACAGCATGAAGAGCTGCGGTCTCTCATCGCGAGCACGCTGCCGACGTTGCGTGAACACCTCCAGAACGCGCAATCACTCGCCAGCGGCGCAGCGACAAGCAGTAGCACCCCGCAGAAATAGTGGAAGGAGGGCGTGAGATGCGCCGGATAGGAACGTTTCTATCCGGCGCGTCGCGCCGCTCTTGACGCGATCTGACTGGATGAGTTAGAACCCACCGACGATGACACGGTCGGTGCGGTGGCTGGCGTGCGCGGCGGCACTGTGGTGCGTGCCGCTCGCGTTGCGCGGCCAGACTCCCGCCGACACGGCGAAACCCTACCCGCTGCCACCGCTGACCGTCTCGGTCACACGCACCGAGCTCCCGCTTACGAAGGTCCCGCTGTCGGTTCACACGGTCGACCGCGCCCAGATCAGTCGCGCCAAGCCGACGTGGGGACTGGACGAAGCACTGGCGAACGTGCCGGGCGTGTTCGTCGCGAACCGATACAACTTCTCGCAGGATCAGCGGATCTCGATTCGCGGCTTTGGCGCCCGCTCGGCGTTCGCCGTGCGCGGGATCAAGATTCTCGTCGACGGGATCCCGCAGACCCTTCCCGACGGCCAGGGCCAGCTCACCAACCTCGAGCTGGGCGAAGTGGACCGTATCGAGGTGCTGCGCGGCTCGTCATCGGCGCTGTTCGGCAACGCGTCCGGCGGTGTCATCAGCATTTGGACCAGTCCGCAGGAGATCGAGCGCGTTCGTGAGGACGCGCGGTTTGTCGCGGGCCAGTTCAGCGCACGATCCGGCCGCACGTGGAACAAGTGGCAGACGACGACCGGGGTGCGCGTGGGCGGAGGGAGCGCCTCGCTCACGGTCTCGCGACTCGATTACGAGGGAGAGCGCGACCACAGCGCGGCGGACCAGCGCGTCCTGAACGCGCGTCTCCGGTTGCCGCTGGCGGATGGCTGGTCGCTCGCGCTGGTGACCGATCTGGGAGACAACCCGCGGGCCGACAATCCAGGGGCTCTCACACGCGCCGAGCTGGTTGCGAACAGGGACCAGGCGCCGGCGCTCAATCTGGCCCGGAACGCGGGCAAGGCCGTGACACAAATCCAAAGCGGCGCCACGCTGCGTCGAGCCACGGCGAACGGCGGCGAGGCCGCGCTCACCGTGTTCGGGTTGGGCCGCAATCTCAAGAATCCGATCACTACGGCGTACATCGATCTCGATCGCATCGACTACGGGGCCCGAGCCAGCATCACGTACCCCGCGCCGCTCGGCGCGCTCGCGCATCGACTGACCGCGGGCATCGACTTCCAACGGCTGCGCGACGACCGCAAGAACTTCGCGTACACGCCGAGCGACTCGGCCAAACCCGATACGGTGCGCGCGCTCGATCAGCTGGAGCACGTCACGGAGATCGGACCGTTCGTCCAGAGCGCACTCGAGCTTTCGCCCCGGACGACCGTCACGGCCGGGCTGCGCTACGATTGGGTGAACTTTGGCGTGCAGGACCATCTGGTTTTCGCGACGCCGACGGACACGAATCCGGACGATTCGGGCGCGCGCCTGATGCGCGCCCTCTCCGGGTCGTTCGGGGTCGCTGTGAATCCGTCGAGCACGGTCACCCTGTACGCCAACGTCGGATCATCGTTCGAGACGCCAACGACCACCGAGCTCGCGAACTCGCCATCGGGCGAAGGGGGGTTCAACACCGGTCTCAAGCCGCAGCGGGCGTGGAATTACGAGATCGGCGCCCGTGGGTCGGCCGGCCGGCGCTTCGGATATACGCTCGCCGTGTTTCAGGCCGACGTGCGCGACGCGCTCATTCCTTATGAAATCGCCGCGCCGCGGTTCTATTATCGGAATGCCGGCAGC
>QHUF01000152.1 GCA_003221075.1 Gemmatimonadota bacterium | reverse complement strand
CGTGGGGGGAAGTGCAGCAGATGTATTCGTCGGGATATCTCGTGAGCGATACCGGGAGCACGACCGCGGCGCCATGGTCGGCGACAAACGTACGGGTCGGCTGGGACGGGAAGGGCGGCGGGGTGCGGCTCGGGCCATTTTTGGGTATCAACAATGCATTCAACCATCGGTACGTCAGCTCGGTGGTGATCAACGCCGCGCGTGGTCGTTTCTACGAGCCGGCTCCCGGCCGCAATTTCTATCTAGGCCTTTCCGTCGGAGCTGGTCGATAGGTAGCTTGGACCCATGACCAAACTCTCGAGCTTCTTCGTCTTGTTCTTGCTCGCGGCGCCGGTTTGCGTGGCCCAAACGACGCAAGCGCAGATCGACCGCACCTGGCTCACGGTCGATACGACAGCCAAAACCGCAACATTCCAGTTGACCGCGGGCCTGACGCAGCTGAACGGCGGCCTGAACTTCAACGGGTTCAACGACGGGAAGTTGACGCTGACCGTTCCGACGAACTGGACCGTGGTGCTGCGGTTCGCAAACCACGACGCGAATCTCCCGCACTCCGCCGAAGTCGTCGATACGACGAAGCCGATGCCCGCCGGCCCGGTCGACCCACCGGCCTT
>QHUF01000151.1 GCA_003221075.1 Gemmatimonadota bacterium | reverse complement strand
CGCAGCGCCTTTCTGCCCGATCCGCACCGCCCCGGTGCGCGCATGTATCGGAGCGGTGACTACGGCCGTTGGTTGCCCGATGGGAAGCTCGAGTTCCTCGGCCGCCGCGATTCCCAGGTCAAGATCAGCGGCTTTCGGATCGAGATCGGCGAGATCGAGAGCGCCCTCGTGCGCCTGCCTGGCGTGCGCGACGGCGCCGTGGTCGTGAGCAACAAACAGCTCATCGCCTTCTACTCCGGAGCGGAACCGCTGGATGCGAATGCGCTTCGAACGCGCCTCGGCGAGAAGCTTCCGACCTACATGGTTCCCGCGGCATTCCATTGGCGCGAGAGCCTACCACTGACGGACAATGGCAAGACCGACCGCAACGCACTCGCCGCGCTCGCCGCCGAACTCATCGTGGCCGAGCCGGAGCGCGAGCCGCCGAGGACGCCGACGGAGCAGTGGCTCGCCGCCGCGTGGGCGAATGTGCTCGGCATCCCCGAGGAACAGATCGGGAGACGGGATCGCTTCTTCGACCTCGGCGGCACGTCATTGTCCGCTTTGCAGCTCCTGATCGCCCTGGACCGCGCGCTGTCCTTCAAACAGCTCGTGGCCCATCCAAGCCTTGCCGATCAGGCAATGCTGATCGATGGTCGCCTTGCGCCAGCCGTTCGGGAGGTTCTATGACCGTGACAGCCGCGGTCTCCACACTGCACGCAGATCTCGAGCCCGGCAAACCGCCGCTGCTGGGGGTCGAGTCGGGCGTCGACGCCGCACGCTGGGCGGCCGAGCACCGCGAGGGAATCCGCGCCTTCGTCGCCGAACAGGGATCGCTCCTGGTTCGCGGTCTCGGACTGCGCGACGCCGCGGCGGCGGAGGCTGTGTTCCGGCAACTAGGCGACCTCCTGACTGAGACCGAGGCGTTCGCGTCGCGAGGACGCTACGCTCCCCGCGTCTACACCGCATCGAAGTGGCCGCCCAACCAGCAGATGTGCATGCATCACGAGCTCAGTTACGCGCTCGCGGTCCCACGCCTCATGCTGTTCGCGTGCATCCTGGCGCCCGCCGCGGGCGGAGCGACCCCCGTGGCGGACGCGGCCGCCGTCCTCGACGCGCTCCCTCGAGACCTGGTCGAGCGCTTCGAGCGGCAGGGCTGGCTCCTGATTCGCAACTACAACGACGACATCGGGGCATCGTTCGCGGATGCATTTGGCACGGACGACCGCAACGCCATCGAGAGCTACTGTCGCGCGCACGACATTCGGTTCGAGTGGCAGGACGGCGGCGGCGGCGGCGGCGGCGGCGCGCTGCGCACGTGGCAGCGCCGCCGCGCGATCGTGCCTCACCCGCTCACCCGCCGGCGGTGCTGGTTCAACCAGATCGCGTTCCTCAGCGAGTGGACGATGGTCCCAGAACTCCGCGAATACCTCGTGGACGTCTACGGCGCCGACCGGCTGCCGTTCAATACGGCCTTCGGCAACGGTGGTCCGATCGGGGCCGATGTCGTCCAGGTGATCAACGAGGTCTATGAGGCACACACGGTCCGCGAGCCGTGGCAGGCCGGCGACTTGCTTGTCGTGGACAACATTCGGGCTGCGCACGGGAGAGAAGCGTTCGAGGGTCCCCGCGAAGTGGTGGTCGCGCTGGCCGAATGATGGAGCATGTCATCCCGCGCTGCGCTCGGGATGACAACCGCTCGTCGCGCCGATAGAAGAAAGGGAGAGGAAAGCTAGCCTCGCTTCCGCCGCTCCGTACGTCCCTCGGTCTTCACCTCTTCAGCACCGGCGTCACTCTCCGTCGCGAGACGGGCCGGCAACAGCTCCGAGCGCAGCCACACACCGGGGACCGGCACGGTGACGGTGAACTCTTGCGACCCGCGAGGCGGTTGGGCCGGGCTCGCCGTGAGCGCGCTGCGCCATTCCGGCGTCGTGTCGGCGACGGAGCGGAGCGGAAAGGCGACGTAGTTGCCCACGCGGTCCACCACGATGTTCTCGATTACATCGGTCAAGGGGCGACCGCGCGGATCGCGCAGCTTGGCGAGCGCAAAGAACCGTTCCGCCGGATCACCGGCGGCGATGATCGTGGCCGAGTAATAAGGAAGGTGGGCGGCGATGTGCGCATAGACCCGCTGCTCCGCGGCGGCCGGCACCGGGTCCGGGCCGAGCACCTGGTCGACGTCGGGGCCGAGTCTGCGGTCCAGCAGGTTGCGACGCAGGGTGTGCCCGAAGCGACGCACCACCTCGCGCGTCGCGATGTTCGGCAGCCGGAAGGGCACGAGAAGCGCCGGCCGGAAGCGCGGCGTCCGCACGATCACGCGGTGGCGTTCGATCGGCTCGACGAAATGATAGGTGAGGACGCCCTCGGATCGCATATTGCGCAAGGTGCGGACGGGAGTGCCCGCGGGCTTATCGCCGTCGAGCTCGGTGACTCCCAGCGCGCGGCGGCGCAGCGCCTCGCAGGTTCGCGCGGTGCGCTCGGCGAGGAGCTTGACGGTGTCGGCGGCGGCGCTCGGCAGGTCGGCAGCGACGCAGACGTCGAGCGGCATCGCATCCATCCCGTCGCCGATTTGGCGCGCGCCCACCATCTTCGCAACGATCTGAAGCGGGCGCTCGCGCGCGTCCGGCGACTTGCGCCAGCGGCCGTCCGACACCGCGACCTTCACTTCCTCGCCAGGACCGAGCGAGATGCTGTACAGCGTACCGCCTGCCTCGGCGCCAAGTGACTGCCAGACGAGCTCGATCTCGATCAAAAGGCCGTAGCGCACCGACATGGAGTCCGGACTCTTTGCGGCGGTGATGTCGCGGTCTTTCGGGAGCACACCGATGCGTGCGAACCGCATCACGTGCCCAGACTGCGACTGCGCCGCCGTAACGGCGTGGAGCAGGCTCTCGGCCGGCGCGGCAGATGCCGCAGTCCCGGCAACCGCGATGTCGCGAGGGGCGGTGAGCGGAATGGGATCGTCGGGCAACGAGCGTGCGTCAAGCTCGATCGCTTCTTCGTTGCGCAGCCCGACGCGGAGCCGCAGCCGCGGCTGATCGTGCTTGGGGATCCGGACGAGCCCATCGCTATCGCTCACCCAGTAACCGCCGGAGCGACCGCCACTCTCGAGCACGCTGACCGGGACCCCGGGGACTGCCGCCCCCGTGTCCTGATCAACGATCCGGAACGTCCAAGAGTCCTGCCAGACGGTCATAGGTCGCTCGTCCGAGATACCCTACGACGCAGGCAATTTGGGGGCCAGATCACATAATGCCTTGTTCTCCAGCGAGTTACGCTAGCGGACGGTCTTTTGGAGGGGTGCGGCGGGGCCTCAATGAGCACGAGCTGTGGGGTTGTGCAAGGCTGCGCGGGAAGCGGAGATAGGAGCCCATGGCGCGCTTCAGGCTCCACATCGCCTTCGAAATCGGTGTCATCCTCAAGGGGCTGAACGGCCTCCTCGAGCTGATCGGCGGCCTTCTCTTGTTGGTCTTCCCGCCCAGCACGATCCAGCGGTTCGTCGTTGGCCTGACGCACAACGAGCTCAGCAAGGACCCGAACGACTTCATCGCGACGCACCTGCGTGCGACGGCCGAACATCTCTCCGTCAGCGCCCAGCTGTTCGCGGCGCTCTTTCTGCTGTTACATGGCGTGATCAAGGTGTTGCTGGTGTACGCGCTGTTGCGGAGAAAGCTCTGGGCGTATCCGGTTGCGATTGGCGTGTTCGCGGGGTTCAGCGTCTATCAGATGTACCGCTACGTCATCCAACCATCGGGGTGGCTGATCGCGTTGACCGTTCTCGACGTGATCGTCATTCTGCTGACTTGGGCGGAGTGGCACCGGCTAACGAACGAACGCTCGGTATAGCTCCTATACCATGTCAGTTCTCAACGAATGCCTCGAGAAGATTGAAGCGCTGAACCCCAAGCTCAACGCGTTCATCACCGTGCTCGCGGATCAGGCTCGCGCCGCGGCGCGCGACCCCGCGCCCGGTCCCCTAAGCGGCATCCCGATCGGCATCAAAGATTTCTACGACACCGCCGGCATCCGGACGACAGCCGCGTTCAAAGCGTTCGCCAATCGCGTCCCCGCCAAAGACGCCGTCGCGGTCGCGCAGCTGAAACGCGCCGGCGCGATCCTCGTCGGCAAAACCAACATGCACGAGCTTGGCATGGGCACAACGTCGCTCGTTAGCTACTTCGGCCCCGTGAAGAATCCCCTGAACGCCGACTACATCGCCGGTGGCTCCTCCGGTGGCTCGGCGGCCGCGGTCGCTGCCGGCATGTGCTTCGCCACGCTCGACACCGACGCGGTGGGATCGTGCCGACTGCCCGCGGCCTGCTGCGGCGTCGTGGGATTCAAGCCGACCTACGGGCTCATCAGCACGCAAGGAGTTCTGGAAGGGGAAAAAGCCGATCCGGCGATCGTCGCGCTGGCGCACGCCGCCATCACGACGCGCAGCGTTCGCGAAACGGCGCTCGCGCTGCAGGGCTTGGTCAAACTCGACGTGCCCAAGACAGACAAACCACACATCGGCGTCGTGACCAACTTCAAAGCCACGAAACCGGTTCGCTCGGTCTTCGAGACCGCGCTCAGCCGGCTCGGTGGCTATGAGCTGAAGGACGCCACGGCGCCGTTCGACAATCCGGGCTTCGACATTCGTAACATCGAGTCTGACCGGCGCACGATCGCGGGGAAACTCTTCAAGGACGTCGACCTGTTGGTGCTACCGACGACGACCGACACGACGCCCACGGTCAAGGCTGCGACGGGCAATCCCCTGGCGCTTTCGGCGGAGAACACGATGTTCGCCAACTACTACGGTTTGCCGGCGATCAGTATCCCCATGGGTCGAGACTCGAACGGGATGCCGCTGGGACTGCAGATCGTGGGAAGGCCGGGCGAAGACTCAACGGTGATCGAGTTGGCCCGCCAGCTCGAGTAGCCGCGCCGCATAGGCGCGCCACGGCCGCCACCGCTCCGCGCGCGCGAGCAGGTCCTTATCGGTCGTCGGAAAGTCGTCCGGCTGCGCGCCCTCTAAGCCCTTGAACGAGCCCGCCACTCGCGCCCCCGGCCACCGCGCCACGAGATCCTCCAGCCCTCCCGCGCTGAGGTGCGCGTCGATGACCGCGGGCTCGGCGTCGAGATCGAACACGCGCCGCAAACCGGCGATCAAGGGCATCAACACCGGCAGCAATGATTCTGAGATCGTGACCACGAGCTGATGATCGGCTGCGGAATTCGCGACGGCCACGATCCCTCTCTGCCCATCGATCGCCACCTTCGCCTCGCGAGGTAAGACACTCGCCAGCGAGTCCCACGCGAGCGGCGGGCGATATGCGAGCGTCAACCGCAGTGACCCGTCTTCGCGCCCTGCGATCTTGCGACCGCGCCGTAACGCGCTCGGCGCCATGCGATACTGTGCGCGAAACACAGTGTTGAATCGCCTGAGACTCTGGAACCCGCTCGCGTAGGCAACACGCGTCATGGGCAGATCGGTGTCGACGATCAGCCGCTTGGCGAGCAGCAGCCGATGCGTCTGCGCCAGCTCGAGCGGCGACACACGCACTTCGCGTTCGAGCGCGCGCCGTAGGTGCCGCTCGCTTACGCCAAGCTCTCTCGCCAGGTCGGCGACGCTGCGGCCGTTCAGCGCCCCGGCCGCGATCCGCTGCGACGCGACCTGCGCGAGCCGGGAGACCGCCGCGAGTGCCGTCGCGCACCCGGGCGCGAGCTCCGGCCGGCACCGCATGCACGGCCGGAACCCCGCCCGTTCGGCGGCCGCCGCCGAATCGAAGAAGCGGCGGTGCCGATCGTACGCCAGCCGCGACGGACAACACGGCCGGCAATAGACGTGCGTCGTCGTGATGCCGACGTAGAACACGCCGTCGAAGCGCGGATCCCGCGCGTCGACCGCGAGCTGATACGCCTCGCGTTGATCCCCGACAGCAGAAACCATGTGCGAAACCTATTGCCGGCTGACCGGCGTGGCCACGAACGGCACCTGGATATTCGTGCCGTGGAGCACCGCCCGCCCCACGATCACGCCGTCCTCGTTGATGTGCTGCGCCACGATGAGCAGATCGGGGAATCTCGCGCCCACCAGCCCGTTGAGATCCTGCATGACGCCATTCTCCCACAGGAACGCGCGATTCGCCGCGCCGCTGGAGACGCCGACGACCTGGTGGCTGGAATTGACGCCGAGGCCCTGGCTGTTGGCGTCGCCGGGAAGCGTGCGAAGATCCTGGATGCCGGTGGCTTTCGTCCACAGAAACGCGTGGGGGTTGAAATCGATTCCGACCACGCCGCGCGGGTTCGAAAATCCCACGACGTCGCCCGCGTCATCGATGTCCATCGGCGTGTGCCAGGCGTCGCCGCCCAGGTCGCCGATGTTGATGACGATGTCGTTCTCCCACAGCACCGAGTGGCGCGCGGAGAGCTGGCCGACCGCGATATCGCAGTCGCCGGAAATACCGACAACCTGGCCCCGATTGTTGATTCCCGTCGCGGCGGAGGTGGAATCACCGGCCAGCGGCCGCAGCTCGTGCATCGTGCCTTGCTTCGTGTCCCACATGACGGCGCGGAACTGGAGCTTTGGGTTTCATCACGCCGTTCTGCCAGACGGAGCCGACGCAGATGTGGCCTGTCACGCTCGGCAGAAAGGCAGTGCAGCTCCATTCTTCGTGCAGCGTGTCGAGCGCGGCGGTCTCGCTGATGCCGGCGACGATGCCGTTGTTGCTGACGCCGGGCCACTGCACGATGCTGTTCGGCCCGCCGAGCGTCCCCAGTGTGTCGAGCACTGTGCCGTGCCAGAACGCGGCGACGCGCGTCGCGTTGCCGGGCCGGTTCACGAAGCCTGCGATCAAGCCGCTATTGCTGACGCCGGCTGCACGGTTGCGCGAGCCGCCAAGCGTCGGCAGGTAGGCGACGGTGTAGCGCGCTTCGGATAGTTCGGTCAGCGTTCCGCGCGAGACGCGAGGATCGAACGAGACGCTGCGATCGTGGCTGCAACCCGAGATCGCGGAGACGGCGAGTAGTGCACACGAGATACGACGCATGAACTCCTCCGGTATGGGATTTCTTCACCATACCGAAGGAGTCATGGGACTGCGCGCCGATTTCGGACGCGGAAATTAGCCCCGCGACTTCAGCCGGACATCGATGTCCGTGATGATGTCACGCGGTTGGCCACGCTTGGCCCAGCCCTTGTGTTTGCCGCGGTCGCCGCGGTCGCCGCGCTCGCGCTCTTCCCACAGACCGCGCACCGCGACGCGCTCGCCGCGCGGGGTCGCGAAGATGCGGACGACGTCATTGTCGCCGCGCCGGGCCCAGATGATGCGATTGGGACCCGAGCGCTGCACGCGGTACACCGTCCAGCCCCGCGTGACGAGCACGTCGCGCGTCACGACCACGACGCGATCGACGGGCACGACATACTCGTACTCGACCGGCTCGGCGTAGACGTACTCCGCGCTGGCGTATCCCCCTCCCATTGCGCAGCCCGCGAGACTCAGCGTGGCCGCGAGGATAAGCAGATGACGTTTCATAGAGCGCACCTCCTTGTAAGGGTCATGCGTTCCCTTTGACCCCGGTCGGGTCCAGATGTTTAGAAGTTCCACGTGATTCGCGTCACGGGGTGACGGGTCGGAGAAGCATGCTGCGCCCCTACATTTGTTTGGCCAGCGCCACAATCCGATCGACGCTCTCCGTGTCAGCAGGTAACGTGAGCGTCATCCCGCCGTTCGATGTCGTCACCCGCACTGCCCCGCCAGCGGGCCACATGCGCGCCTTCCACTTTCCTGCGCCGAGCGACGGCAGCGCAAGCGTCAGGTCACTCCAGTCGAGCACATGCACGAACACGGTGTCTCCGCGCTGCGTCGTCACGCCCCAGCTACGCGGCGCGATGGGGCCGGAGCGCGTGCCATAGATCGCGCCGCCATTGATCGCGAGCCACTGACCGACCGCGCGCAACCGTTCCTCGGCCTCGGGCGGAATCGTGCCGTCGGGACGCGGACCGATGTTGAGCAACAGATTCGCTCCCACACCGGCGGCGCGCACGAGATAGTGAATCAGCTCGCGCGTCGATTTGTAATGATGGTCGGTGAGATTGAAGCCCCACGAGTCGTTCATCGTGAGCGACGTCTCGAGCGGCAAGCCGCCGATGGTTCTGGTGTTGAACCCGGCGGTGTTCGCACCCGGTAGATCCTGCTCGAACGTCTGCACGTCTTCGCCGGGCAACGGCGCCAGGTGATGGTTCGGCACGATCAGCGCCGCGGGCTGAAGTCGATGGATCAGCGCATAGGTTTGCGGCAGCCGCCAGTCCGCACTCGGTTTGTCCCACATGCCGTCGAACCAGATACCGCCGAGCGGCCCGTAGTTCGTGAGCAACTCGGTGAGCTGGGTATCCAGGAAGTCGAGATACCGATTCCAGTCGCCGCTCTCGGGCCGGCCGGTGTTGTGCCCCGTCGCGCCGCGCGGCCAGTAGTCGGGATGATGCCAGTCAAGCTGCGAATAATAGAAGAAGAGCTTGATCCCCTGCCGCCGGCATTCGTCCGCGAGCTCTTTGAGCGGGTCACGATGGAAGGGGGTCCAGTCGAGGATGTTGTACGGCGTCGCCCGCGTCGCGAACATCGCAAAGCCGTCGTGATGGCGCGACGTGATCGTGATGTATTTCACCCCGGCGGCCTTGGCGAGCGAGACCCAGGCGCGCGCGTCGAATTTCACCGGATTGAACGTGGAGGCGAGCCACTCGTAATCGGCGACCGCGATCGGGCGGTTCTGCATCACCCACTCGCCCTGCCCGAGCAGGCTGTAAACGCCCCAATGGACGAACATCCCGAACTTGGCGTCGCGGTACCACTCACGAGACGCGAGTCGCTCGGCCGGGACGGTGTCCCGCCCCTGCGCGAGCGCAAGGATGACCACTAAGGCGTGGAGGATAGCTTCAAACTGAACGACGCGGGGAACATGTTCAAGCGGTCCACCGTATATTGGAACGTATGCTGCTTGCACTGCTGCTGCTCGCTCAGAATCCCGTCACTGTTCGCCTCAATCACGATCAGTTCACCGCCGGCGACCACGCCCGGGTCTACGTCCAGACCGAGCAGGACGGCTACCTCGTCGTGCTCCATGCCGAGGCCGAGGGCCGGGTCCGCGTGCTCTACCCGCTCGATCCGAGCGATGACGACTTTGTGCGCGGCGGGAAGAAGCTCGAGGTGCGGGGCCGCGCCGATCGCGACGCGTTCCAGATCGAGGGCAATGAAGGATCGGGCACGGTGCTCGCGGCGGTGGCACCCGACGCATTCGCCTTCGGCGCGTTCGCTCGTAACGACCACTGGGACTTTCGCGCCCTCGGCAGCCCATCTGCGACGGTGAAGGATGATCCGCTCGCGCGCCTCCTGGATATCGTTCGCCAGATGTCGGGCGATTCAGCAGGCCGCTTCGACTACGACTCCGACACGTATGTCGTCAATTCGCGAGATATCGCGTCGCGCTACGGATACGGATCGGGGTATGGGTTCTATCCCTATCACTTCGGCTACTACGACCCCTTCTGCTACGATCCGTTCTTCTTTAGCGCCAGGTGCTACGGGCTCGGATACGGGTTCGGGTATCCCGGCGGCTTCGGGTTCGGGTTCGGCTTTTCTCAAAGCCCCCGCGCGACATGGGGAGGCCCAACATCGCGCCCCGGCCAAATAGTGCGGGCCCATCGCGCGCCCAGCCGCGCGGCTTCAGCGGCGGCCGCCCGAATGTCTCGCGCGGTTCTGGCGGGTTCTCGCGTCCGGCGTCGCGGCCATCATCCGGTGGCAGCCGCGGGGGCGGGGGCGGCCGCCGGCATTAAACGTCGAATGAAAGACGTCAAAGAAACGGCGTCGAGTTGAAACGCGTCAATTTTGACCACGTCGAATGAAGCGTCGAGAAGAGACGTGTTTAAGACGTATTCAATTCGACGTCTCACTCGACGTCTTCCAATCGACGGTTTCCAACTCGACGCAGTTCCCTCGACGCCTTAGCTAGACGTATCTCGCTATAGCCATCGCGGCGAGCGCGAACAGAAGCAGCGCCATCACCAGTCGGTTCACCACCGCCCCTCGCGCGCCGAGTTTCTGCATCTCAGCTATGATCGAGGACCGATCCGCCGGCGACGCGGTCTTCATCTGTTCCGCGAGCTTCATGCTGCGCATCATGAAGGGCCGGGCGAGACCGATCCCCACCACAAAGGCGAGCAGCGCGGCCAGGCCCCCCAAGCCGAATGCGAGGCCCGTCGGCGTCTTGAGCAGCGCGCCAATCGCCCCGCCCGACAGTCGCTGATACAGCCACATCCCCGATACGAGCGTGATCAGCGCGAGCACGGGCATGATCACCGGAATGCGGCGCTTGGCCAGTGCCGCCTGCAGCTTCGCCCCCTCCGGACCGACCTCGGCGAACGCGGGCAGGAGGATGAAACTCATGAAAGCGAACATCCCGACCCACAGCGCACCGGAAACGACGTGAAGAAAGCGCAGCACGATCATTAACACGGTCCCCCCTCGCTCTCGAGCAGAGTAGTTTTTGTACTATGGACCGGTTAGCCTATCCGCCCGCGCAGTCCGTCGCAACTACCGTCGAACGGCATTTCCGCCGCCACATCGAGCGCGCGGGGCTGAAGGCCGAAGTCCCCGACGCCGCCACGATCGAACGCATCATCAACGCCGCATTCTGGGCGAGCCTGCGGCGCGAAGAGGGCCGCGAGCCGACGATCTCGCTCGCCTATCTACCGCCCGAAGCCGCCGGCACCGCGCTGCTCGTCGAGCGGCCGCTCCCGCTCGACCCCGTCAACCTCACGAAGCTCTCGCCTGCCGTCGAACGGGCCGGCATCCACCTCGGCGTCTGGAAAAATGGCAGCGGAGACCTCGCCGTCTGGGGCGCGACGCGGACGATCCCGCCGCTCTGCTTTGTGGTGGAAGTGATCGAGCCCGGCCTGCTCGTGATCAAGCATCGACGCGCCGATCCCGACGGCAAGTTCGCCAACGTCGCGGTGCTCGAGGGCGAGGTGATCAAGATCGTCGACGCCGAGGGAACCCTGGCGTCCGAGTGCCCCGACTTCGTCACGACGCTGCTCGGTTTCGACCCCGCGTCCGGTAATTCCGACAACGTGCTGCTGCCGCTCGCGCTGTCGATGCGCGCACACGGGCACGGCGGCTCTTTGCTGGTGGTGCCGCACGGTACGACGGCGTGGCGCAAGTCGATCGTCTCGGTCCCCTACACCGTCGCGCCACCGTTCTCGAGGCTCGGCGAGCTGGTTCGCAACGGCGCGCGCGATGGGGCGTTCAAGGACGCGACCGACGCGATCGGCGGGCTCACCGCGGTGGATGGCGCCGTCGTGCTGAGCGATCGCTGGGATGTGCTGGCGTTCGGCGCGAAAATCGGGCGGACGGAATCGGGCCCGTTCGTGGAGGGTGTGCTAGTGCGGGAACCGATCCTCGGTCATACGCCGGTTACGGTGCATGCGTCGGAGCTGGGAGGGACGCGACATCTATCGGCGGCGCAGTTCATACACGAGCAGCGCGACTCGCTGGCGCTCGTCGCGTCGCAGGACGGCAGGTTTACCGTGTTTGGCTGGTCACAGCGAGCGAAGATGGTTCACGCGTATCGCGTGGAAGCGTTGCTGCTCTAGCCTTTTGGAAGGCGGCATACACCGCGTCCGACCACCATGCGCGGCAGCGTTCGATCTCTTCCAGCGCCGCCTCGTGCGATAGCGCAGGGCGGTAGGGGCGGTCGGTCGTGAGCGCGTCGTAGACGTCCACAATGCCCACGATTTGCGCCGACAAAGGGATTGCGTCGCCACGCAGGCGGTCGGGGTAACCGGTGCCGTCGTACTTCTCGTGGTGCCAGCGGATGATCGGCCTGAAGTCCCAGGGGAATCCGACGCCCAGGAGCAGCTCCACACCCCAGATTGGGTGCATCTGCATCGCCTCGCGCTCGGCATGCGTGAGCGGCCCGGGCTTGTTGAGCACCTCGTGTTGCACGCGCACCTTCCCCACATCGTGCAGGTAGGCGCCGAGCCGGATCGTGGTTTGGGTGTGCTGGTCCAAGCCCAGCTCCTCGGCGACCGCCAGGGCGAGGGTCGCGACGCGCTCGCAGTGTCCGAAGGTGTAGCTGTCGTTGGACTCGATCGACTGACCCCACTCGCTCACCACGGCGAGGTAGGTGGCCTCGAGTTCGGCCATCTTGCCGTCGACGTAGACTAGATCACCGCGGGCATCGAGGCGGCGGAACAGGGCGTGGGCCTCGTTCAGGAGCCTCAACGCGTCTTGATTGCGGCACAGCGCCTGGTACAGGATCGCGAGCTCCCGGCGCGTGGCCGCCTCGTTCAGGACTGAGCCCATTGTCACCGCGAGTTCGAGCGCCGAGCGCAGGCGGGCCTCGGCCAGCGCAGGCCGTCCCGTCTCACGGTACACCATCCCGATGATGCGATAGGCCTGGGCCCGGAGGACGCCGCCGTCGAACAGCCCCAGCGCCGACTCCGCGTTGCGCCGGGCCTCCTCGTATCGCTCCCGCGCGAAGTAGACCTCGGCGTGATTCAGGAGGCACAGTCCCTGGAGGTAGGTATCCTGCACACGGACGGCGATCTCATAGCTCTGGCTGAAGTACCGATCGGCTTCGTCGAGGAGCTGTCGCTGGGCGCTCACCATCCCGAGATTGTGGTACGCGATGGCGGACCCGTACTCGTCGTTGGAGCTCTTGTAGGCTTCCAGAGACCGCGCGTAGCACGCCAGCGCGTCCTCGCAGTCACCCTGAATGCTGGCGAGGATTCCCAGATTCTGCTCGGCACGCGCCCGTAGCTCGCGGCTCGCGCCGCCCAGCTGCACCGCGCGCAGGAAATGCCTCCGCGCGTCCGCCAGCGGGCCGGCCTCGAGGTCGATTCCACCTAGCGTGTTCAACGCTTCGGCAGCGAGGATGTCGTTGCTCGTCTCGCGCGCGACCGTGAGGCTCCGTTCGCACAGCCGGCGCGCCTCCACCGATTGGTTGCAGCGGTGCCGGACGACGGCGAGCCGCCGCAGCGCCTCGGCGAGCACCGCGCGTTCGCCCACGCGCTCCGCTGCCTCGATCGCCGCCTCGTAGCCGGCGCCCGCCTCGGTGAGCCCGACCGCCCGCTCGCGGGCGCGTGCTTCGTGCAGCAGGTCCGCCGCGGAGGGCGTCGTCATGCCCCTGGCTGTACGGGAGGAGCGTCGGGTCGGCTGGTCGGTGGCGGCGCGTAGGCGACACTCACCGCCGGTTCGATGTCGGGAGCTTTCAACAGCGCATCGAGCTTCTCGGCTTCCGCCTTCGCCCCGAGCCGCTCCAGCGTCGCGCGAGCGGTCTCG
>QHUF01000150.1 GCA_003221075.1 Gemmatimonadota bacterium | reverse complement strand
GCGGGAGACGTTCCGGAATCCCAGCATCAAAGCTCGGAGAATCCGAGTGGAGCGGGGGGGCTCGGTCTGGTCGGGTTGCACGGGTCGGTCGCCTACACGCTCGTCGTCACCGCAACCGGGGAAATAGACAGATCGACGGTGCGGGTGTACTCGAGCACTGCGAAAAACTGGGAACCTGTGCTCAAGCGCGCGCTCGAGGAGGCTCGGTTCCGGCCTGCCTCCGACTCCGGGAGAGCAGTGCGGGCCCGGGTGCTCGTGGGGTTCGATATCAGGGCCGAAGGATTCGCCGGCTTGTGTCTTGTCGTGGCGGTCCGGTCGAGTGCCGCGGAGAAGCCACTCCAGTTCTGTTACGAGGGAAAAGGCGGCGAGTAAACGGGACACGTCTTGGTTCACGTGTCCCGTTTGGTGTTTCGTATTCGTAAATGGAGGCGCGGGGAATTGAACCCCGGTCCGAGCATGACTCCGATACCGCTCCTACGTGCGTAGACTAGGCTTTGGTAGTCTCGCTACCTCGGCGCCTTGTCAGCCCTGGTAGCAACAAGCCTCTGAAATCTCTTACGGCACGCGTTGAGACCCCACGTGCCGCCAGCCCGACTTTGCGATACGTGAGCGCCGCCTCAGGCGGGCTGCCACTCACGCAGGTGCGTGAAGCCGAAGCTTACGCAGCCAGAGCCAGTTCAGAATTGGCTTGTGTATAGTCCCAGTTGATTAACCAGGTAACTGAGAACCTGGGCACGCAACAGTACCCTCACCAAACCCGTCGAAGCCTGTCGCCCCCTCTCGCGGCGCAAGGTAATCGCTGCGAAGCCCCTATTCAATGCTTACGTTTCGCCACGGTGTACCGTGCTACCCACGCCGAGCCGAAAAAGCCGGGCTTCAGTTCCACAAATACGGTGTCGCCCGGCAGGGAGCTGCGGCATTCCAGAGCTGGTACTTCTAGAGTGAACGCCGTCGCGGTCGGATCCGACGGGCGCAGCGACAAGCGCGGGCGGTGCCCTCGGCCGCTTGAGCAGTTGAGATTCTCGATAACGAAGGTTCGTGGTTCCGGCCGCGTACTATCGAGTACAGCGTTCAGCTGATGGTAGCCACCAACCCCAGCCAGGATCGTCAGTGCGGCCCCCGCCGAGAGCGACGATTTCAATCGCAACGAGACTCGCCCGGTCGGCCACACGTACAAAAAGCACAGCGTCGCAGTCACCACAAAACACAACAGGAGTCCAATGCCGAGAGGGCCGTCCATTTTGACGAGTTGGTATTTGCGCATCATCTCAAAATTCCAACGCTCGAGTACGAGAAAGGCCGCGAACGCAATCAGTGCGAACGCCCAACCCTGCCATCTCTTGCGGAAGCGTATGACGATGGGGCGATAGTGCTCAGTCATGCGCGCTCCACCCGGTTCCGCCCGCCCTGCTTGGCGCGATACAACGCCGCATCCGCCGCCGCGGGCAGGTTCAATACGTCGCCGACCAGCTCGGGGCAGGACGCGATGCCACACGACGCCGTCAATGAATGGAGCGAGCCGCTCCAGGTGAGCGGCTTCTCCGCGATCGATCGGCGGATACGCTCGGCGACTTCCAACCCTTCCCGCAGCCCCGTGCGCGGCAGCCAGACCGCGAACTCTTCGCCGCCGATCCGCGCGACCAGATCGCCGTCGCGCACCGCGGCCTCGAGCAGACGAGCGACGTGCTTCAGCGCGGCATCGCCGGCGGGATGCCCGAGCGAGTCGTTGAGCGTTTTGAAGTGGTCGAGATCGACGTAGATGAGCGTCGCCGGCCCGCGCGATCCGGGGCCCGACGCATTGAGCACCCGCTCGAACTCGCGCCGGTTGCGCAGGCCGGTTAGCGGATCCACGACAGCGCGCTGCTCTGCTTCGTGCACGGCTTGCGCTGCCGCAATGCGAGGACCGAGGTCCGTGAGCACCGGGCCGAGATCGTCGAGGATCGGGGCATCAGCCTCGAGCGGCGGGCCGAGCACCACGAGCGCGCCGACAATAATCGATCCGTCGAGCAGCGGGTAGGCTGTCCCGGCGCGCTCATTCCGCCGGCGCTCTGGTACCCCGGGGCCCGCCCCGAACACATCCTCGGCTCCCCGGGTGGTGACGGGTATTCCGAAGGCGATCGCGCGGGCGACCGCTGATTGATGGGGAAGCTGGATCCCGCCGAGTCGCTTGTCGGCTGCATTCGAGATCGCGATGATACGCGGCTCATCGGCCGCGATCGCCAGGGCAACAGCGCGATGCGTGAGTTGCGCCGCGAGCTCCACAGCCGCGCGCGCCGTGCCCTCGAGTGTGACCGCGCCGGCGGCGAGCCGGGCCATGCGTCCGGCGACGATGCGCGCGCGCGGAGCTGCGCTCTGCTCTTCACCGATTCGCATGCCGGCGACGAAACGCCGTAGCGCCGCGGCGAGCTTATCGACGGTTGCGTCGTCGAGTAACGCCCCCTGGAGCGCCAGGCCGGCCGCATATGGGAAGTCTCCGACCGCGACGTACACCGCGTCCGGATCGCGCACCACGTGCAGCCTGCCGTCGACCGAGGCCAGTTGGACCAGGGCGGCCCCGCGCCGGCGCTGCTCGAGCTCGGCGGGATCCTGGGTCACCGGCGTGTCGAGCGGGCCCTCGGCGGTCCCGATCGCCCAGCCCGCCGAGGCGCCGTACGCCTGGCGGATCAGGTCGAGCACCTCGCGCACCGCGAGCGGCGGAGGTCCCCGGCGGCGCAACCGGCCCGGACGCCAGCGAATGGTCCATCCAAGGGTTGCGGCTATGCCGCCCGCGGCAGCGAGCAACGCCCACGAGCCCCCCCGCCAGGCTGCGATGCCCAGCACCGCGATGCCGAAGAATTGGAGTGCGAGCGCGACCCATCGCCGCACCGGCGCGCGGTTACGAATGATTGATGCGGCTTGCCGCGGCTGCCGCGCCAAATCCGTTGTCGATGTTGACGACGGTGACGCCCGAGGCACAGGAATTGAGCATCGCGAGGAGGGCGGCCAGACCGCCGAATGAAGCGCCGTAGCCAACACTCGTGGGCACAGCGATCACCGGCACCTTCACGAGACCACCCACCACGCTCGGCAGTGCGCCTTCCATGCCGGCGACGACGATGATCACGCTCGCGGCGCGCAGCACGTCGGTCTGCGTCAGCAGGCGGTGAATCCCGGCGACGCCGACGTCGGTCAGCCGCTCGACGGTGTTCTTGAGCGCTCGCGCACTGACGGCAGCCTCTTCGGCGACCGCCAGATCGCTCGTGCCGGCCGTGCAGATGAGCACCGTACCGCGGCCCGTGGGCGCCGGCTCAGGATCGGGCGGGAGATACACCGTGCGACCGAGCTCGTTGATTAGGGCGCGGGGAAATCGGGTCGCGAGCGCCTGCGCCTGCGCGGTGTCGGCGCGCGTCGCGAGAAAACAGCCCACGGCGGCTTCGAGCCGTTCCGCGATGGCGACGACCTGGCCTACCGTTTTGCCCGGACAAAAGATCACCTCCTGATGCCCCTGGGTGATGGGCCGGAGGTGATCGATCGTTGCGAACGGCAGCGGCTCGAAATTCATGCCGCAGATCGCACAGATCCAAACAGGTAGTCGCTGAAGATCGCTTCGGCCTCCGCCATCGACTCAATGGCGAAGAGCCGCTGGCGCAGCTCGGACGCGCCCGGCAGCCCCTTTGTGTACCAGCCGAAGTGCTTCCGGAACTCGAGAGCGGTTTTCCGCGTGTCGCCCTGGAGCCGCAGCGCCAGGCGCGCGTGCTCGAGCGCCGTACTGAAGCGATCTGCCGGACTCGGATCAGGCCGCATCGCGCGCCCTGCGAGCAGGTCTCGCGCCTGCGCGAACAACCATGGATTCCCGAACGAACCTCGGGCGATCATGACGCCGGCGCAGTTTGTCTGCTGCCGCATCGCCAGGACGTCCGCGGGCGTGCGAATGTCGCCATTCCCGATGACGGGGATCGTGAGTGCGGCCGCGACGGCGGCGATCTCGTTCCAATTCGCGGCGCCGTGGTACATCTGGGTTCGCGTGCGCGGGTGCAGCGTCAGCGCCTGCGCGCCGGCCTCCTGGCAGCGAAGCGCAATGTCGACCGGGTCGCGCTGCGTCTCGTCCCAGGCCGTTGTTGCGGACGACCTTCTTGACCGGACACCCGAAGTTGATGTCGACGAAGTCCGGCTGAAACAGCTCCGTGACCATGCCGGCCGCGGTGGCCATGATCCCTGCGTCCGAGCCGTAGATCTGAATGCCGATGGGCCGCTCGACCGGCTCAAAGCGCATCTCCGCGAGCACCCGCTCGATCCCTAGCGAGATGCCGACGGACGAGATGAACTCGGACACCACGACGTCGGCCCCGTAGCGGCGGCAAATCTGCCGGAACGGGGACTCCGAGACCCCCGCCATGGGGGCGAGGAAGAGGGGGACGTCGTGCGAGACCGAATACGGGAAGTGCATGCGCTGGAACGTAATAGCGCGTTGCGCCCGGAGCAACCAAGATTTACCTTTCGCGCGCGAATGCGCCTGCGCGAATTCTTCTCCGAAGATGCTATTACGCTCGAGCTCGAGAGCACCACGAAGGACGCGGTGCTGAAGGAGCTCGTCGGGCTGCTCAAGCTGGACGACAAGGCGCAGGCGATGCTGTTCAAGATGCTGAAGCGGCGCGAGACGCTGGGGTCCACCGGCATCGGCCAGCACATCTCGATCCCCCACTGCCGCTCGCTCGTGGTGACGCGGCTCCGGTGTGCATTCGGCCGCAGCGCCACGGGGATCGACTTCAAGGCCATCGACGACCAGCCCGTCAACTACTTCTTCCTGATCGTCGCCCCGCCCCTGGAAGTGTCCAACCAGTATTTGCCGGTGCTCGGCAAGATTGCCCAGTTCGCCAAGGAGTCGGACGTACCGGTTCGCCTCGCCAAGCTTGGGACGCCGGCGGAGTTTTTGGCGCTTTTAGAAGAGAAAAACATATAAAGCGACGCTAGGAAAAGGCGACGCTAGCAAACTGCGACGCTAGGTGTACGTCAAAAAGCTCCCCGCCGCACCAAAACGATCCAAAGAATCCATCTCACCTACTCTATCGTCCTGCATGGGCGATTTCCGCGGGCCGGGTGAGTTTCGCAGATACCTCGACATTGCGCGTTCTTCCCTCCACGAGATCGAAGGGATTCTCGAGTTGGTAGATGCGCTTGGTTACTTGGAAAAGGAGGAGCTGCGGTTCATACGAATCAAACGATCGAATTGCGCGCGGCTCGTGTATGCCTTGCTACGCAAGATCGACGAGGCTGCGAAGCGTGTCTAGCGGTCGTTCTGCCCTAGCGTCGCTTTTTCCTGGCGTCGTAGTAACCTAGCGTCGCAGTATCAAGTTTGCCGCAGCTGTATCCCCCGCCCCCAGGTAGGCTTCCCGCAGGGCGTCCCAGGCCGGCGTGTGCACGCTATCGACCGCTATGGCGGCGCGAAGCTGCCGGATCGCGGGCTGCCACAGGTTCGCACTGATGTAGAAGCGACCGAGATCGACTCGTGGACCGGTAATCCCCGGCGCCAGCGCGATGGATTCCAAGAGAAACTGCTCACCCGTTCCCCACCGCCCCGCCGCGAACTCGTCCTTGCCTTCGAGCCACAGCGTCCGATAGGAGCGCGGCGCTTCACGCCGCAAGGCCTGATAGTGGGCCTCGTCGTCGTGCCAGGCCGGCACGCGGGCGATGCTTCGGGTCGCACCGGCGAGGACGGCAATCGCCACCGCCGCCACCCGGAGCCGTGACGACCGGATCGCCATCGCGCCTGAAGCGAGGGCGAATAGGACACCGAACGAAGGCAGGTAGAGCGTGCGCTCGGCGATGAGGAATTCGCTCGGCATGACGATGTTTGCGGCCGGCGAGATCGTGATCACGACCCAGGCGAGTCCGATCGCGATCCCAGGAATCGTGCGCCGCGTCTTCCAGGCCAGAGTCCCAAGACCTATCCAGCACAGCAGGCCGACCACGTGCCAGACCGTGAGGCCCGTCGACACGGTCAATTCGCCCGGCGAGTAATCAGCCGAGAGATGCGCCGGGAACAGGAAGAGCCGCCACCACTGCAACGATAAGGGCACCATCGCCCAGGTTCGCTGCAGGATGTTGAGGTGCTCGAGTCCAACGGCCAGGCCGCCGCCGTAGAACGTCCGAATACCGACGAACCGGTGGACGATGAAGTAGACGAGAATGGGCAGCGTCGCGGCCACAACCGGCCGCCATGCGGCCCCCCCCCGCAGCGGCGAGCGCTTGGCCACGTACACGAGTAGCACCGCCGCGGGCAACGTAACGGCGATCTCCTTCGATCCGATCGCCAACGCCGCACCCAGCACAACGCCGATCAAGTACATGCGGCCCTGTCCTGCACGGATCGCGCACACCAACGCGGCGGCATACCCAGCCGCTGCCATCAGCTCTGCGCGTCCAACCACGTTGGCCACGGCTTCGACATGCACGGGATGGATAGCAAACAGTACCCCGACGATCAGCCCGACCGCCGGGCCAGCCAGCTCGCACGCGAGCAGAGCGAATAATGCGGTGGCGATTGCCGCCCAGAGGATGTTGACCGCGTGAAACCAGTGCGGGCTGGACGACACGCGATAGTCGAGTGCCCACGAGGTAATGACCGCAGGACGCCACATGACTCCGCCAAACGAAGCGGGCCAGTACGGCTCTTTGAGGACCGCACCTGCGGAGGGTGGATGCTCGAGCACCTGCCGGTTTGCGACGACCCATTGATCGTCTGCCACGAACCCATTGCGGACCGAAGGCGCGGCCACGACAGTCGCAAGAAGGCCGGCGATTAGAGCGGCCTGCCAAGGTCGCATCGTGAGACGTGCCGTCGTGCCGTCGTGCGACGGGTCGTTCACTCCCACTCGATGGTGGCCGGTGGCTTGGAGCTCACGTCGTAGGCGACGCGATTGACCCCGCGTACTTCGTTGATGATGCGGTTCGAGATCCGGCCGAGTACGTCAGGGGGGAACGGGAACCAGTCGGCGGTCATCCCGTCGCGGCTCGTTACCGCGCGGAGCGCGACGACATGATCGTAGGTTCTTCCATCACCCATCACGCCAACCGACTTGATGGGGAGCAGCACGGCGAATGCCTGCCAGATCTGGTCGTACAGCCCCGCCGCACGGATCTCCTCCAGGTAAATCGCGTCCACCCGGCGCAGCAGGTCGAGCCGCTCTTCATTCACGGGTCCGAGGACGCGAATGGCCAACCCGGGACCCGGGAATGGGTGCCTCCCCACGATGTCATCGGGCAACCCAAGCTCCCGCCCGACCTGACGCACTTCGTCCTTGAACAGCTCCCGCAGCGGCTCGATGAGCTTCCACGGCATGTTGGGCCGCAGCCCGCCGACATTGTGATGGGTTTTGATCGTCGCCGATGGGCCGCCTTTGGGCGAGGACGACTCGATCACATCGGGATACAGGGTCCCCTGAACCAGGAATCCCACCTGACCTTCGACGTGGTGGGCCGCGTCCTCGAACACGTCGATGAAGATGTGGCCGATGCGGCGGCGTTTTTCCTCGGGATCCTCGATGTTCTTCAGCTCTTTCAGGAAGCGGTGCGTCGCGTCGACCACGCGCAAATCCATGCCGAGATGCGCGCGGAAGGTCTGCTCCACTTGCTCTCGCTCACCTCGGCGCAGCAATCCGTGGTCGACGAAAACGCATGTGAGACGATCCCCGATGGCGCGGTGCACGAGTGCCGCCGCGACCGCCGAGTCCACCCCGCCCGACAAGCCGCAGATGGCACGGCCCGTCGGGCCGATCAGGTTCCGGATCCGCCCGACCTCGTGATCGATGAAATGCCCGGGCGTCCAGTCGGGGACGCAACCGCAGATGTCGAACAGGAAGTTGTGCAGGATCTCGCCGCCGCGCGGCGTGTGCGCCACCTCGGGGTGAAACAGGACGCCGAAGATCGGCTTGGTCTCGTGCTGCATGCCCGCGACGGGCGCATTGGCGCTCGTGGCGGTGACCCGGAAATGCGGTGGTGGCTGGTCCACCCGATCGCCGTGGCTCGCCCACACGATGGCCGTCGCGCGCGGCTCGAATCCGGCGAAGAGGCCCTTGTTCTCACGAATCGTGATCTCGGCGCGCCCGTACTCCCGCTCGCTCGAGGGCACGACTTTCCCACCTGACAGCAGCGCGACGAGCTGCATGCCATAGCAGATGCCGAGCACGGGGAGACCGAGATCCAGAATCGCGGGATCGGCGGTGGGCGCGCCTTCGTCGAAGACGGAATTCGGACCGCCCGAGAGAATGATGCCCTTGGGGTCGAACGATCGGATGAATGCGAGGTCCAGTCCCTTGCCGGCGGGGTGAATCTCGCAATACACGCTGGCTTCGCGGATACGCCGCGCGATCAGCTGCGTGAACTGCGACCCGTAGTCGAGGATGAGGATGCGATTCACGCTTTGTACCAGGTCGTTGGCTCGGCCGTCTCACCGCGGACGAGATCTTCGAGCGTCTCACGTTGGCGGGCGACGTAATAGCGGTCGCCGTCGACCACCACCTCGGGCGCGCGCGGCCGCTGGTTGTAGGTCGAGCTCATGACGAAGCCGTATGCGCCGGTGCCCAGCACGGCCAGCACCTCGCCCGGTCCAACGGCGACGAGTTTGCGATCGAGCGCCAGGAAATCGCCGGTCTCGCAGATCGGTCCGACCACGTTGACGATTTCTTCCGGCCGCTTCCCGTCGCGCAACGGCAGGATCTCATGATGCGCATTGTAGTGACTCGGCCGGACGAAGTCGGACATCCCGGCGTCGACGATCACGTATTCCTTGCCGCCGGCGTGCTTGCGGTACAACACGCGAGTGAGCAGCACGCCCGCGTTGGCCACGAGGTAGCGGCCCGGCTCACACAGCAGCCCCAGCCCCGCCGCCCCGACCGACGGTACGACCGCTTCGGCGAACGCTTTGGGAGATGGTGCCTTCTCGTTGTGGTACCGAACCCCGAGTCCCCCACCCACATCCAGCGCCTCCAGCGTGCTGATGCCGGAGGCGCGGATCGCCGTGACCAGCTCGATCAGCTTGATCGCGCCGCGATGATAGGGCTCGACGTCGGTAATTTGCGAACCGATGTGCATCGCCAACCCGCGCAGCACGAGGCGCGGCTCGGCCGCAATCCGTTTGGCGACCGCCAGGACCTCGTCGAACGGAATGCCGAACTTCGCGGTCTTTTCACCGGTCTTGGTGTACGGATGGCTGTCGATCGCGACGTCTGGGTTGACCCGAATTCCCACGCGTGCCGGCATCTTGAGGTCGTTGGCGACCGCCGTGAGGATGGTGAGCTCGCTCGTCGACTCGATATTGATGAAGCCGACCCGCGCGCGAATCGCCTCTTCGATCTCGACCGTCGTCTTGCCCACCCCCGAGAACACGATGCCATCAGGATCGAACCCGGCGATCCGCGCGCGCCGGAGCTCACCGACCGACACGATGTCGGCCCCTGCCCCGAGCTGTTTCAGGACACGGAGCACGCCGAGGTTGCCGTTGGCTTTGACGGAGTAACAGATGCGGTGGCGGATGCCGTGGAGCGCGTCGTCGAGCGCATTGTACTGCGCGCGAATCAGATTGGCACTGTAGACGTAGGCTGGCGTTCCGATGCGATCCGCGATTGCCTGCAGCAATCCCGGATCGAACCCTAGTACGCCTGTGCCCACACGGCCTCCGCGATACTGGGCGCGCCGCACCACATGCAGGTTTTCGGGGCCTCTTTACTTCGAAACTCGGGATCGGGAAGCACGCGGATCGTGGCGTTCGTCTGATCCTTGATCTCCGCCTCGCAGGAAGGGCTCCCGCAAAAACCGCCATACGCGAACCCGCCAGTGCCCTTGATGAACTCGAGAAACTGCGCTTTGGTGGCGCCGCGGATCGAGTTCTTCTCGCGCCGCTCGAGTGCGGCGGCGAACAGCGATGCCTGAATCTCGTCCAGCGCCTTCGTGACGGAGGTGGTTATGCCCTGCAGCGAGACGGGGGCCTTGCCACCGGTCCGACGCGCGAGCACCGCCTGGCCGCTCGCCAAGTCCCGAGGCCCGATCTCGAGTCGCACTGGGACACCGCGCCCTTCCCATTCGAAGTACTTGGCGCCGGGCTTCATCGTGTCGCGGAGGTCGAGCTCGACGCGCAGGCCGGCTTTCTCCAGATCGGCCTTTACCTGACTCCCGACTCCGGACACCTGACTCCTTTCCTCATCAGTCTTCCATATCGGCACGATCGCGACCTGCACCGGTGCGACCTTGGGAGGCGCGATCAGACCGTTGTCGTCCGAGTGGGTCATGATCAGCCCGCCGATGAGGCGCGTGGACACGCCCCACGATGTCGACCACACGTGGTCGAGCCCGCCCGCGGCCGTCTGGAATTGCACGCCGAACGCCTTGGCGAAGTTCTGGCCGAGGTAGTGCGAGGTCCCCGCCTGCATCGCCTTGTTGTCCTGCATCAGGCCTTCGAGCGCGTAAGTCCGCACCGCGCCCGCGAAACGCTCGCTATCGGTCTTCAAGCCCGTCAGCACCGGCAGCGCGAGCCACTCCTCCTGGAACCGGCGGTAGATGCCGAGTATCAGGCGCGCTTCGGCCTCCGCATCCTCCGACGTGGCGTGTGCAGTATGCCCTTCTTGCCACAGGAACTCCGTGGTGCGCAGGAACAGCCGCGTGCGCATCTCCCAGCGGACGATGTTGCACCACTGGTTGAGCAGCACCGGCAAGTCGCGGTAGCTCTGGATCCACTTCGCGAGCATGCCGTAGATGATCGTCTCCGAGGTCGGCCGCACGACGAGCGGCTCCTCGAGCGCCGACGTGGGATCGACCGC
>QHUF01000149.1 GCA_003221075.1 Gemmatimonadota bacterium | reverse complement strand
GCATACGCGCCGGTCGCGAGGGCGACGGCGAGCAACGTCACCCGGAGGCTCAGCGCCCGCTTCGAGGCTGGAGGAGCCAGTTGGCGAGGGGTCACGGCAGGAGGAGCGCGAGGTCACCGATCATGGAGTTCATCCCCCCCACCCGCGCGTGCACGGGAACGTCGCGATAACGACACGCCTAAGATACGCGGCCGCCCACCGCTGACTAGCGGGGGTGCGCCGCAGTGCTCACATTTGCTCCGGCGCCCCGATACCCTCGGGCGAGGGAGGACCGCATGGGTAGCGACACCGGCGATCGGATGAGGATCGTGATCGGCTACGCGGTGTGGGCCACGCTGTGCGCCGTGGTGGCCGGGGTGGCGATCTCCCTCCTCCATACGTGGTTCTTCAGCTACCACGCGACGCGGCCGGGATGGTGGCGCACCCTGTTCGAAGACGCCGCCGTATCGGTCGGTCTCGCCGCCGGGCAGGGCGCCGTGGCACTGGTGACGGGCAGCGTACTCACCCAGCTGGGCCGCGGGCTGCACGCCACCGTCCTCCTCGGCTTGCTGATCGGGCTGTTCGACTTCGTGATGTACTTTGTGCAAATGGCCGTGCCCGCCACAGAGCTTGGGTGGATCCCCGATATCGCCATCATCGTCGCGGTGACGGTCGCGATTACGGTCGCCGGATCGCGACGCCTGGCCGCCGTGGTGTGACCGACGAGCAAAAGGACGTCATCGAGCAGCTGGAGCGTCGGGTCGCGACGCTCGAGAACATCGTACGCCGCCTGACCTTCGTCACGAACACGTCCGAGCAACTGCGCGGTATCCGCTCCCCGACACCGAAACCTCAAGACACCCCGGCCCCGGCCGTCTACGCGCTGGTGCCGGACACGGCCGCCCCCGCCCCCCGCCGCGACGACCTCGAGCAGTGGTTCGGACAACGCGGCTTGCTGGCGGTCGGCGTGGCGGCGTTGCTGATCGCCGCGGGGCTCTTTCTCAAGTACGCGTTCGATCGCGGCTGGATCTCGCCGTTGCTGCGGTCGATCGGGGCCGTCGCCGTCGGCATCGCGGTCGCCGCCTGGGGACATGATCGCATCCGGCGAGGAATGCGAGGGTATGGGGCCGCGATGATCGGGGCAGGGGGCGGTCTCGTCTACCTGGGTCTGTGGGCGGCCGCAGGACCGTACGCGCTCATGGAGCGCCGCGTCGGCATCTTGCTGCTCGCCCTGACGACTGTGGCGGTCACGATGCTCGCGCTCCACCACGAGATCGAAGGCCTGGCTATCTGGGCGCTGGGCGGCGCGTACCTCGCGCCGATGATTCTCGCCACCGCCCCCAATCCGCAGGGCTTTCTCGGCTACCTCGAAGTGATCGGACTCGGCACGGCCATCACCGCGTATGCGATGAACTGGCGGCCGACGTTCAACGTCGCCCTGTTCGGATATCTAATCCTTGCTTCCGCGGGAGCCGCGCCGGCCATCGCAACACCGCTCGGTACCTGGTTGGTCGCGGCCGCGGCGCTGCTCGCGCTGCACGTGACGCTCCGCCGGTCCTGGCCCGAGGCGCGGGTCGGCATCCTGCTGATCGCCTGGGTGATCCTGGCCATCGGCCTCGCCGGAGTCGTGGGATCGGACGGCACGCGCTGGCTCGCTTTGGGCGCGGCAGCAGCCGTCACCGGCGTGCTCTGGTGGCAACAGCTCATCCGCGACCCGTTCAGTCCGGAGACGGAACGCGCTCTCGGAGTGACCGACGTAGCCGTCGAACGACTCTTGTTCATCGTGAACCCGGTCGCGTTCATGCTGCTCGCCAACGCGGTCCAGACGCGTCTCCTTCAAGACTCATTTCAGGTCGTCCCGGCCGCGCTCGCGGCCGCCTATCTGCCCGCCGGCTGGGTCCGCCGCAACGCGTCTCACCTCATTACAGGGTTTTTGCTCGTCGCCCTCGCAATCGCGTTCCCGTGGCCGGCCGCCAGTGTGACGATCGGATGGACCGTGCTCGCCTTGACCGCGCTGGCCGCCGAACGCGAGGCTGGAAGACCAGGAGGGCGTCACGCGGCGGCAGCGTTGGCGACGGCGGCGTGGGTCTGTCTGTTTTCGGCGGCTCTCTCGGTGCGCGAGTATCAGCCTTCCGTGTTCACCGACAGCTGGGCGCTCGCACTCTATGTCGTCGTGGCCGGCACCGCGGTCGCGGCGCGCTGGTGGGGGACCCCGGGAAAATTGGTGTCGCTGATGTGGGCCCTATCCGGCTCGGCCGTGTTTGCCGGCGGGTCGATCCAACTTCACGAATACTTCGCGCGCATGGCTCCGCTCGCCGGCGATCTCGCGCTCAGCGTCTGGTGGCTGCTGTTTGCGGGGGGGCTCGTGTTCCTCGGATTCCGCCTGAATCACAAGCTGATTCGCTCGATTGGGCTCGGGGTGGCGGCGTTCGCAGGGCTGAAGATTGTGCTCTACGACCTCGCGAATCTCCAGGCGCTGTATAGAGTCGGATCCTTCTTTGCGTTGGCGAACTCAGGCGTCTTAGCGTCTTGGCGTCTTCTAACAACGTAGTGCTTAGAGTCTGGGCAGCGTGATGCCCTTCTGTGCTTGATACTTTCCCTTCTTATCCTTGTAGCTGATCTCGCACTCATCCCCTTCGTCTGCGGTGAAGAACAGCACCTGGGCTATCCCCTCATTCGCGTAGATTTTCGCCGGCAACGGCGTCGTATTCGAAATCTCTAGTGTCACAAATCCTTCCCATTCGGGCTCAAATGGCGTCACATTCACGATGATCCCGCACCGCGCGTACGTGCTCTTACCAACGCAAATCGTCAGACAGTTGCGTGGGATGCGGAAGTACTCCACCGAGCTGGCCAGCGCGAACGAATTGGGCGGCACGATGCACACGTCGCCCGCGAATTCGACGAAGGATTTCGGATCGAACTGTTTCGGATCGACCACCGCCGACAACGCGTTGGTGAAAATCTTGAACTCGGGCGCGACCCGCATGTCGTAGCCGTAAGATGAAACGCCGTAGGAGATCACGCCCTCGCGGACCTGCCGGTCGGCGAACGGCTCGATCATTCCGTGCTGCTTGGACATTTTGGTAATCCAGCGATCCGATTTGATTGACATGCGGCGGCAATGTAATGACGTCAGCTTGACTTATGCAGAGCCTTAGTGAATTTTTTCACGAGCGCCATGCAGCCCTATATCCCGTTCCTCATGCTGCTCGGTCTGGCCATCGTCGTCGCGGCGTCGATGATCGTCTTATCGCATTTCCTCGGCCCGCGGCGCCCGACCGAGATCAAGGAGCGGCCCTATGAGAGCGGCATGCCACCCCTCGGCAGCGCCCACGAACGTTTCTCCGTCAAATTCTACCTCGTAGCGGTGCTGTTCATTCTCTTCGACATTGAGACCGTCTTTCTGATCCCCTGGGCGGTCATCTTTATGGGGAATGGCACGGTGGCCACCGGCTTTCTATTGGTAGAGATGCTCGTCTTCATCCTCGTGCTCTTCGTTGGATACGTTTACGTCTGGAAGCGGGGAGCCTTCCAATGGGATTGAAGCCATGAAGCGCGTCGGCGAAGTCAAAAGCTCGAATTATCTGCTCACCAAGTTCCAAGATCTCGTGGACTGGGCGGTGAACTCCTCGCGCGCCAATTCGCTGTGGCCGATGCCGTTCGGCACCGCATGCTGCGCCATCGAGTTCATGGCAACCGCCGCCAGCCGCTTCGACTTCGCGCGCTTCGGGATGGAGCGCCAGGCGTTCTCCCCACGCCAGGCGGACGTGCTGATCTGCGCCGGGCGCTTGCCGTTCAAGCTGGCGCCCGTGATCCGGCGCATCTATGACCAGATGCCGCAGCCCAAGTGGGTGATTTCCATGGGCGCATGCGCATCGACGGGCGGCGTGTTCGACAACTACGCGATGGTGCAGGGGATCGACACGATCGTCCCCGTGGATGTCTATGTCCCCGGCTGCCCGCCGCGCCCGGAAGGCCTGCTGTACGGCATCCTGCTGCTCCACAAGAAGATCAAGGGCGAGTCGCTGTTCGACGCTGTGAAGCGGCGCGAGGAGCAGCCGCTCGACGACAAGGGATTGCGGCTGCCGCCCGAGACGATCGACGAGATCTCCGAGCCGTTCGGCAACTCCGTCCACCAATTTCGTTCGTCGTGACCTCTTCTTCCCCGGTTCCCGGGGCTCTTCGCACCGAAGTCGCGCGCGACGGCGAGACGATTGTGTTCCTTGCCGCCGACCGTCTGCTCGAGGCGATGACCTGGCTCAAGGAGACGCCGGGCCAGGAATTCGATTATCTGGTCGATGTGACGGCCGTTGAATTCCGCGATCGTGAGCGCCCGCTCGAAGTCGTGTACTTTCTCCGATCCCTCAAGCGGCGCGCCGATATTCGGATCAAAGTCGAGCTGCCGGCCACCGCCGAGCTCGCCGTCGATTCGGTCTGGAGCCTGTGGCGCGGCGCCGATTGGTTGGAGCGCGAAGTCTTCGACATGTTCGGAATCACCTTCCGGGGCCACCCCGACCTGCGGCGCATCCTGATGTGGGAGACCTACGCGGAGGGCTACCCGCTGCGGAAGAGCTTCCCGCTGCGCGGTCGGTTCTCCCGCGCCGAGCAGGTGCGCCAGGCGCTCAACGTCAATCCGGAAGCGAACTACTCGCTGGAAGAGCTGTCCATCGCCGAGGCCGCCGGCGATCTCCCCGACGACATGCGGGAGCGGCTGCGGCGTGGTGAGCGCGGCGTGATTCCCGAGCCTCCGACGGCGGCATGAGCAAGCGAACCGTAGAGCTCGAGCTGGCGACGCCCGGTGTGGACGCCGAGGGGCGCCCGGCGCGTGTCCCGCTGACGGCGACCGGCGAGCCCAAGCTCGCCGAAGAGCATATGCTCGTGAACATCGGCCCGCAGCATCCCGCCACCCACGGCGTGTTGCGGCTGGTGGTCGAGCTGGATGGCGAGACCGTCGTGCGCTGCATCCCGCACCTCGGCTACCTGCACTCCGGTTTCGAAAAGCTCGGCGAGTACCGGCACTACAACCAGATCATCCCCCTGACGGACCGCACCGACTACCTGTCGCCGATGTCGAACAACGTTGGTTTCGCGCTGGCGGCCGAGAAGCTGATGGGGATCGAGATCACGCCGCGCTGTACCGTGTTGCGCGTGATCGCCTGCGAGATGAGCCGGATCATCTCGCACATGGTGTGGCTCGGCACCACGTCCATCGATCTGGGCGCCTTCACCCCGTTCCTGTGGGCGTTCCAAGAGCGGGAGCGGATCTATGATCTCCAGGAGATGTGGACCGGCGCCCGCCTGACGACGAGTCTTACGCGCGTCGGTGGGCTGCTGGCCGACATTCCCGACGGATTCGTCGACAAGCTACGCCACTTCACGGAGACGTTCCCGAAGACGCTCGGCGAAATCGACCGCGTGCTCACCCGCAATGCCGTGTGGGCGGGCCGCACGCAGGGGGTCGGTGCGCTCACTGCCGCCGAGGCGATCAACTATTCCCTCTCCGGCCCGATGCTGCGCGCGAGCGGTGTGGCGTACGACGTCCGCAAGGACAAGCCATATCTGGGCTATGAGACGTACGACTTCGATGTGATCGTCGGCGAGCACGGCGACGTCTTCGACCGCTACCTGGTGCGGCTGGAGGAGTGCCATCAGTCGAACCGGATTCTGCAGCAGGCGCTCGACCGGTTGCCGGACGGCCCGATCAACGTCGACGACCCGCGCGTCATTCTCCCGTCCAAGACGCGCGCGATGAGCGACATGGAAGCGATGATCTTCCATTTCAAGCAGGTCATGGAAGGCGTGAAGGCGCCCGTGGGCGAAGCGTACGTCGGGATCGAGAATCCCAAAGGCGAGCTCGGCACTTACCTCGTCTCCGACGGGACGGCGAAGCCGGTGCGCTGGCGCATCCGGCCGCCCTCCTTCATCAATCTGTCCGCATTGCCCCGGATGGCCGAAGGCCATCTGCTGTCCGACTTGATCGCGATCAACGCGTCCGTGGACATCGTAATGGGTGAGGTCGATCGATGACGGTGCAGGAGGACTACCAACCCGTCTTCAGTGGCACGGTGATGGAAGAGCTGCAGACGGTGCTGGGACGCTATCCCACCAAGCAGGCCGCCTTGCTGCCCACGCTCTGGATCGCGCAGCGCGAGCACGGCTGGATCTCCGACCGCATCATGGCCGAAGTCGCGGAAGTGTTGGGGCTGACACCCGCCTACGTGAAGGGCGTGGTGACCTTTTACACCATGTACCATCAGCATCCCGTCGGCAAAAACTTCGTGCAGGTCTGCACCACGTCGCCGTGCAACATCTGCGGCGCCGAGGACGTGCTGAAGGCGCTCCTCGCGCAGACCGGCGCCGGTGATGCAGGCGCGACGAGTCCCGACGGCAAGTGGACGATCGTCGAGGTCGAGTGCCTCGGCGCCTGTGGGTTCGCGACCCCGATCCTCGTGAATGACGATTTCGTCGAAAACGTGACCCCGGACAAAGTTGCGGATATCGTGAAGAAATATCGGTGAACCGAATGATCAATGTCGAATTATCAATTACCAATGATCGCTCGATCATTGATCATTCATCATTGATCATTGGACATTCGTAATGGGCTTCCCTCATAAATCGCATCCCAAGGAGACGGTCGTTCTCTCCCAGTACTTCGGGGACGCGGACGCACGCACGCTTAAGGGATGGACGAAGCGCGGCGGGTACGAAGCGCTCGCGCAGGCGCTCAAGATGGACCCGGTCGCCGTGACCGACGTCGTGAAAGAGTCGGGACTGCGGGGGCGGGGCGGCGCGGGGTTCCCGACGGGCCTCAAGTGGTCGTTTATGCCGAAAGAGAAAAAGCGTCCTCACTATCTGTGTGTAAATGCCGACGAATCAGAACCGGGGACGTTCAAGGACCGCGAGATCATGCGGTGGACGCCGCACGCCTTGCTCGAAGGCACCGCGATCGCGGCACACGCGATCCGCGCCGAGGTGGCGTACATCTACATCCGCGGCGAGTTCACCGAGCCCTGGACGATCATGGAGCGGGCGCTCGCGGAGGCGAACGCCGCGGGCGTGTTCGGCACGATCAAAATCCACCTGCATCGCGGCGCCGGCGCGTACATCTGCGGCGAAGAGACCGCCCTGATGAATTCGATCGAGGGCAAACGCGGGAACCCGCGCATCAAGCCGCCGTTTCCCGCGGCGGCCGGGTTGTTCGGCCTGCCGACGACGATCAACAACGTCGAGACGCTCGCCGCCGTGCCGCACATCATCAAGCGCGGCGCGGCCTGGTACAAAGGGATGTGCCTGTCGAACCCCAAGAGCACGGGCACCAAGCTGTTCTCCGTCTGCGGCCACGTGCAGCGGCCGGGCAATTACGAAGTGACAATGGGCTTTCCGCTCAAAGACCTGCTGTACGACATGTGCGGCGGGCCCCCCGCGGGACGTACCCTCAAGGCATGCATCCCCGGCGGCTCGTCGGTGCCCATTCTCACCCGCGAGGAGACCGAGCAGACGCTGCTCGATTACGAGGGCTGCGTCGCCGCGGGCTCGATGCTCGGGTCGGGCGGCGTGATCGTCTTCGACGACTCGGCGGATATGGTCTACCAGATCATGCGCCTCGCACGCTTCTACGCGCACGAGTCGTGCGCGCAATGCACGCAGTGCCGCGAAGGCACGGCGTGGACGACCAAGATCATGGAGCGGATCCTCGCAGGGCAGGGCAAGACGACAGATCTCGACTTACTCCTCGATCTCTCCGAGAACATGACGGGAAAAACGATTTGCGTGCTGTCGGACTCGTGCGCGGCGCCCATCGTGAGCGGGATCAAGAAATTCCGCGGAGAGTTCGAAGCCTATCTCGCAGGCAAGCGCCAACCTGTAATGGTCGGCTGAGGGCAGACGGCAGATGGCTGATGGCTTGATCAACCTCACGATCGACGGGGCGCCCGTGAGCGTCCCGCCCGGCACGCTCGTCATCGAGGCGGCAAAGCAGGCGGGTGTGCTCGTCCCGCACTATTGCTACCACCCGGGACTGCCCGTCGCGGGCGTGTGTCGCATGTGTCTGGTCGAGGTTGAAAAAGCCCCGAAACTCCAGATCGCATGTGCGACCACCGTAACTGAAGGCATGGTCGTCAAAACTCAGTCCGTTCAGGCTAAGGACGCGCGCCAAAGTGTGCTGGAATTCCTGCTGATCAATCATCCGCTCGATTGCCCGATTTGCGATCAAGCGGGCGAATGCGAGCTCCAGGACTTCGTCTTCCAGGAAGGCCAACCCGGGACGCGCTTCGGCGAGTTCGCCAAGCGGTTCAATCCCGTGGAAGACTTCGGCCCCGACGTCTTATACGTGCCGAACCGCTGCATTTTGTGCACGCGCTGCGTCCGCTTCATGGAGGATGTGGCGAAAGAACCGGTGCTCAACGTGTCCGAGCGCGGCGATCGCGCCTTCATCGGCATTCATCCCGAAGCCCGCCTCGACCACCCCTGGGCCGGCAACGTCGTCGACCTCTGTCCCGTGGGCTCGCTGCTCTCCAAGGATTTCCTCCACAAGGCTCGCGCCTGGGAGCTCGACAAGACGGCGTCGATCTGCACCGGCTGCTCCCAGGGGTGCAACATCACGCTCGATACGCGGGACGAAGTCGTCGTGCGCGTGCGCCCGCGGCCGAACCTCGACGTCAACCGCTACTTCATTTGCGATCACGGTCGCATGCACTATCGCTGGATGAACCGCGGTGACCGCATCGAAGCCCCGCTGGTCCGCAAGGACGGAGGGCTGCACGCCACCGATTGGGACGAGGCCTTCGCGCGTGTGTTGTCGATTCTGCGCGGCGCGTCGGGCAAGGCCGTGGCGCTGGTGTCGGCCGGAGCGTCGAGCGAAGCACTCGCCGCGGCCAAGCGGCTCCTGTCCGGCTTCACCTGGACGGGCGCCTTCCAGGTGGTCATGGGCGAAGAAGCGACGCTCGACGGCGTGCCCAATCTCGCCCTCCGCGCCGAGCGCGCGCCCAACGCGAAGGGTGCCGAACAACTCGGGTACACGCGCGACTACGCGCCGGCACTCGCCGCGGCGAAGCCCGCGGCCGTGGTGCTGGTGCTCGACGATCCCGATTGCGCCGTGGAGACGGACGGCGCGCTGATTTATCTCGGCACGGTACTGGGTGAGACTGCCGCGTGCCGGCGTGCCGACGTGATTCTGCCGATTGCAAACGTCGCCGAGGAAGAAGGGAC
>QHUF01000148.1 GCA_003221075.1 Gemmatimonadota bacterium | reverse complement strand
CACGAACCCTTCGCGCGTGACGGGCAGGGAATAGGTCAGCTCGACGTCGCCCGTGAGAATCAGGACGAGATTGTCACCGGGGCCGAGCTTATAATCGGCCGGCACGGGACCCGCGAGCAGCGGCAGGAACTGCGTCGTGGTCCGCTGGAACACATCGACCCCGAACACCTCGCTCGGCGCGGTGCGCGTGCTGCGGACCAACCCCGTGTCGTACGGGAGCACGGTATTCGTGAGGGACGACAACCCCAGCGCTTGCAACGCCGCCAACTCCTGCACGCCCGGCGGCGGAGACCCCGGGGGTTGCGTGGCACTGAAATAGGGATCGAGCAACGATGCGGGATAGCCGCTCGCCTGGAGACGCGCGCGAATCTGCTCGGGCGTGAGACCGGATTGAGAGATGCGGCTGCGCACCATGTCCCCGAGGCCGGGCTGCTGCTGCAGGGCCTGCTGAACCTGGTTGGCCGACGGCTGCTGCGCGGCGGCGAGGCCTGGCGCCAGCGCCGCGAGCGCGACGAACAGTGCAATCCTCATCTACTTCACTTTCTCCAAGGGCTCAGAAAAACAGGAAGGCTAAGATGGACCCTAACTACCAACGGGTCAAGCTGTTGGCGGGATCTTTGTATTTTTGTATTAATGAGGCCACCTACCGCGGCCATGGAGCGTTCGAGCACCGTACGCCTCCGCGCATGACCGCGATCCGGCGTTCAAGGTCACAATCTGTGACCTTAAAGAGGCGAGCCCACGTCAAGCGCACCGCTCGCCTTCACGGAGCACGGCGCGCCAGCAACAAAACGATCCGCCACGCGACGCTTCGGTGACATATCCGAGCGCCCGGTGCAGCAGGTTCGTCCGGGTGCCCGAGATCAGTCGTTTCTTCGGTATCGTCGTAGCGATGTATTACGACGATCATCCGCCACCGCACTTCCATGTGCGATACGGCGAGCATCGGGCTATACTAGAGATCGAGACGGCCGCTGCGCTCGTTGGGGACCTGCCGCATCGTGTGCTGGGTATGGTTGTGGAATGGGCGGCATCGCATCGGGCGGCACTCGAAGAGAATTGGGATCGGGCTCGAGCGCGTGCGCCGCTGATATCGATTCAGCCGCTGGAGTGAGGTCATGCTGAAGGATATCGTAGAGGTAAAACCCCTGGGTGGCTATCGGCTCTACTTGCGCTTCGAGGATGGGGTCGCGGGTGAGCTGGATTTCGCGGATCGCTTGCGGTTCGAAGGAGTCTTCGCTGCGCTGCGCGATCCCACCGTCTTCGCCCAGGTCCGCATCCACCCCGAGCTCGGCACGATCGCCTGGCCCACTGGGGCAGACCTGGATCCCGATGTCCTCCACGCGGAGCTGTCAGGGACCGCAATCGCGGTCCCACCCGCTCCGACCCGGAGAACGCGTTAGGCCACGCCACGTGGCCGTCACTAACCTCCTCGGGTAGCGCGGCCCCGGGGAGAGGCGCTCCATAACTAACGGCGCGTCAAGTCGTTAAATAGCACTTGCCGCTGATAGCTAATTAGCTATCATTGGGCATGACCACCGCCGCCACGCTGCTCCGTCAGGCCCGTGCCCGTGCCGGTCTCAGCCAGCGTGCCCTCGCGCGCCGCGCCGGCACCGCGCAGTCGGTCATCGCGCGGATCGAAAAGGGCCAGACCAGCCCGACCTGGGAGACGCTGGAGCGTCTGCTCGCGGCGGCAAACGTCGACCTGAGTGCGCAGCTAGAATCGCGCGTCGTCGTGGGGTCGCACATGCTGGACGATGTGCCGCGAATCCTCCGCATGACCCCCGAGCAGCGCCTGGAAGAGGTCAAGAACCTGAGCGAGTTCTTCGCCCATGCCCGCCGTGTCTGACCGCGGGCCCGTTGCCCCACTCGATCCCAAGCGGATCCTCAGCACACTCGCGCAGCACAACGTGCAATTCGTGCTCATCGGCGCGCTGGCCGCCGGGCTGCAGGGCTTTCCGCGCGCGACATACGACGCCGACATCACCCCCGCAAAGGGCCGGGATAATCTGCAGCGCCTGGCGGCGGCTTTGCGCGAGCTTGGGGCGCGGATTTACACCGAGCAGATCCCGGAAGGTCTGGCATTCGATTGTAGCGCCCCGATGCTCGCTCGCGCAGACGTGTGGAATCTCATTACCGATGCCGGCCGCCTCGATCTCGCGTTCCAACCCTCCGGGACCGCGGGATATGACGACCTCGCGCCACAGGCCGTGCATTACACGATCTATGGCAATGAAGTCTTAGCGGCCCGACTCGAGGACATCATTCGATCGAAAGAAGCAGCGGGGCGGCCGCAGGACAGGCAGGATGTGGAGGTGATGAAAGAGATGCTCAAGAGACGGTGAGCCGGAGGTGGGCATGAGCTACGTCGAAGGAACAGTCCAAGGTCCAAGCGGCGAGGAACGCGTTCGTTTCCTGATAGATTCGGGCGCGATGTATTCATTGCTCCCTCATGCGGTCTGGAAACGCATCGGACTCACCGCCACTCGCGAAGAGCGATTCTCCCTGGCTGATGGAACATCGATTTCACGGCCCGTCTCCGAGTGCCATTTCGCGCTCGCCCAGCGACACGGTCACGCGCCAGTCATACTTGGCGACCCGGACGACCCCGAGGCCCTGCTCGGCGTCGTGACACTCGAGAACCTAGGCCTCGTGTTCGATCCGTTCCATCGCACCCTGCATCCGATGCGAATGTTGCTGATGAAATTGTAGACGAATCTATTGATGGTAGGGCGCGCGCCCATCCTCGTTGGATCAACTCTTCCCGCAATAATCCGCCCCGGCCTGCGTGCGATCGATGACGGCGCGCACCCTCACCGCTCCACATTGACTCGGCATTCTCGCCGAGCCGATATTGTGCCGATGGCGCTGCACCTCCTCAGAGGCCCGTTCACAGTGGATACCTACCAGCGGCTGGGCGAGTTGGGGGTCTTGCGGGAGAACGACCGGGTCGAGCTTATCGCCGGACAGGTCGTCGAGATGAGTCCGATCGGCGATCGCCATGCGAGCTGCGTCCGGCGCCTCATTCACCTGTTCTCGCGGTCCCTCGGCGCGGCCGCCATCGTGGACGTACAAAACCCCGTGGTACTCGGCGAACACGACGCGCCCCAACCGGACGTGGTCTTGCTCAAACCCCGGCCCGATGCCTACCCTCGGCATCCGCGCGCCACAGATATCCTGCTGGTCATCGAAGTGGCCGACACGACATTGGCCTATGACCGCGAGATCAAGGTTCCGCTCTACGCCCGCGCCGGTATTCCGGAGGCTTGGGTCGTGGATCTCGCGGCAGACCGAATCGAGGTATTCGAGGATCCGATTGCGGGGCAATACACGCGCGTCCGCTCAGCGTCGCGCGGTGACATGCTCACACCGCTCAAATTTCCCAACCTGACGGTCGCGGCGGACGAAATCCTGGGGTAGGGGCTATCCGTCAGAACAGCGGCTTATAAACCTCTGCGGTCAGTGCGGCAGTCTTCTGCCATGTGAACTGCCTTGCTCTAGCCCAGCCCTTCTGCACCAACTCCTCCCGCTCCTCCGGATCATCCAGCCGCTCCAGCGCGTGCACGTAATCGCCCGGATCGCGACCTTCCACCACGACCGCCGCGCCGCCGGCCACCTCCTTTAGACCACCCGCACCAGATGTCACGACGGGCAAGCCTGATGCAAAGGCCTCGAGGACTGGAAATCCGAACCCTTCGTAGAGCGACGGAAACAACAGGACATCCGCCGCGCGGTACGCGCGCCGCAGCGCGGTCTCGTCGGCCGAGGCGACACTGCGCACCGCACTCCGCAGCCCCAGCCGATCGATTAGCTGCTCCTGCTCGGCCGTGAACCGGCCGCCGACTTGGAGCAGATAGGCGTCCGTCTGCTGGCGCAGCCGCACCACCGTCTGAATCACGAGCGGCACATTCTTGCGATCGACCGTGCTGCCGACGTGCAGCACGACGAACGCGTCCTCGGGAATGCGCCATTCGCGCCGGCCACGCTCGCGCGCCACGGTCGACTCGCCGTAGAATGCGCGATCCACGCCGAACGGCACCACGGAAATGTTCTTGTCGTTGCCGAGCCACGTCGCGAGCTCGCGCTTCAGCCACTCAGTGCCCACGATGTAGGCGTCTGCCTGCCGCAGCGCCTTGAGCGCCTGTCGCAGGAAGCGATTGCGCACGCCCTCGCGCCAGCCCCCGCCGCCGGTCGGCGAGCGCAACACGACGACCGGCATGAGATCGTGCACCGTGATGACGACCGGCCGCCGCCCCGCCTTCTCGATCATGTGCGCGTAGCTGTGGTCGAGCACGTGGACGACATCGACGCGCTTCGCCTCGCGCTTCACGCGCCACGGATAGAAGTAGTAGCGCGCCGCCCATTGCTGCGGGCCGTGCAGCGGCCCGGGCAGGATGACGCGTGAGGGATCGACCGGCTGTGTCCACCAGCGCACAAACGCTTTGCGGCGGTCGCTGCGCAGCTCGGCGGCCGAGCCACGGCGGCCAACGGAGTCGCGGGTCAATGAACCGATGTGCGCCGCGAGACGAACCTGGAGGCCGAAGTCCGAGCTTTCGAGCCAGTCGTGCAAGCGGTGGGCGTATTTATCCATCGACGCCCAACGTTCGAGGGGAAGATCTGGGACTAAGAGAACAGATGGCACTAGCACCCCGTCGATAGAAGGCGCCAAGACGCTAAGACGCCTGAGTGGTTCACAGGGGAATAGTATGTAGACACGGCGGTGCTGTGCGCTGTGATCGGTTCACCACTCAGGCGTCTTGGCGCCTTAGCGTCTCCTATCACCGTAGTGCTATTTGGCAACCTGTTGCCAAAACTGCAGTGTGCGATCCGCGATCGCTTCGTCGGAGTACAATCGCAACGCGCGGGCGCGTGCGGCCTGCGCCAGCGCGCGTCGCGTCGCGGTGTCGCTCAGCTTCTCGAACGCGGCGCCGAGGGCCGCGGGATTACCGGCCGGCACGACGAGCCCCGCATCGCCGATCAGCTCGGGAATCACGCCGCTGTCGGTGCCGAGGACCGCGACCTCGTTCGCCATCGCTTCCATCAGGATCTGGCCATTGGCCTCGCGCCAATGGGGCAACGCGAGCGACGGCTGCACCAGTACGTCGAGGTCGGGCCACAGATTCGCCACCTGCTCGGCGGGCAACCCGCCGGTCCAGCGCACCCGCGCCGCGAGCCGCAGCTCGCTGGCCAACGCTTCCAGCGGTTCCCGTTCGGGCCCGTCGCCGACGATCGTGAGCCGCCACTTGGCGCCGCGCTGCTGCGCCAGCGCCTGCAACAAAATATCGAGTCCCTTGTGCGGGACCAACCGGCCGACATAGCCGATCGCCAGGCCCTCGTGCGGCACATGCTGCGGCTCGTGTGGCGCGAGCGCACCGAGCTGCGGAATCACGGCGATGGGAAGATTGGGGGCGTCGCCACGGACGAGCGTGCCGGCGAGGTCACTGCCGGCGACGAGGCCGGTCAGCTTGCGCAGCATCCGCCGCTGTTTCCAGTGCGCCCACCATCCCTGATCGAGCGCCACGTTCTGGTGTGTGAACAGCACGACAGGAATGCCAAACCGTCGCGCGGCGCCGAGCACCTGGCGGGCGGCGTTCGTGTTGGGCTCTTCCTCGATCTGGACGAGATCGGGGCGGCGGTCGCGCAGCAGCGCCTTGAGGGCGCGGCGGCCGTACTTCGCGTTGGCGAGCTCGGCGTTGCGGCCTCCGCCCATGCCGCTGGCGGGGAGGGGGAAGACCTCGAGGCCGCCCTGGCGTTCCCAGGCGACGTCGATGGGCCGGCCGAACCAGGGCTCGCGCCAGCGCTGCGGGATGGCCACCGTCACTTCCAGCCCACGGGCTGCGAGCGCGCGCAGTTTGCCCCGGTGGGCTGGTTGGAGGTAGGTGTGGCTGAGAACTAGGACGCGGCGCATCAATGCATCAATTGCGGATTTCGGATTGCGGATTGCGGAGTGTAACTGAGAGTCTCGTCCTCGTCACGACCCTTCCTTTCCAATCCGCAATCCGAAATCCACAATCCGCAATGGAAAGTGGGCGGCACAGGACTCGAACCTGTGACCTCCGGTATGTGAGACCGGCGCTCTAACCAGCTGAGCTAGCCACCCGGGCGCGCGCGCTTAAGCGCGCGCGAATGTCCAATTATCAATGATCAAGGTTCAATGATCAATGGCCGAGCTCCATCAATCAACATTGATCATTGATCATTGCTCATTGATCATTCCGCTGAGGTATCCCTCAGCGGCCAGCAGCTCGGCGTTGAGGATGGCGGCGCCCGCCGCGCCGCGAATGGTGTTGTGACTCAACGCCACGAAGCGGTGACTCAGGACGCGGTCCCGCGCGATCCGGCCGATGGTGATGCTCATCCCGCCGCCCGCGTCGCGATCCAGCCGCGGCTGCGGGCGATCGGGCTCGTCGCGCACCAGGATGGGGCAGAGCGGCGCGGTGTGGAGACCCAGCTCGCTCAGCGGAAATTCGGCAGGCCGCCCGCGCGCGCCCCCCCCGTCGACCCGGCCCAGGATCTTCAGGGTCTCGCGTTCGATCTTCTCTTCTTCACTGGCGATGTACGGCACGACGTTGTCGGTGATGTCGAGCGAGGCCACACCCGGATACCCCGCGCCTGAGATCGCCTGCATCGTCGTGACGACCCCCGCCTCCACGCCGAAGCGGGACTGCAACGGGGCCAGCGCCAGCGCGATCATGATGGTTGAGCAATTGGGATTGGTGACAATGAATCCTCGCCCCGAGCGACGGGCGATCATCGCCAGGTGCCCCGCATTGACTTCGGGGATCAGCAGCGGCACGTCGTCGTCCATACGATGGGACGACGAATTGCTGATGACCGGGTACCCGGCTGCCGCGAACTGCGCCTCGACGGGGCCGGCCGTGTCCGCCGGAAGGCTCGAGAGCACGATGTCGCAGTCGAGCGGCGGCTCGGGCGGACGCACCTGCAGCGCGCGGAGCGCGGACGGCACGTTCCCCGGCAGGCGCCACACGCACGCCTCGCCGAACGTCTTCCCCTGCGAGCGATCGGACGCCGCCACCGCCGTGACGACGAGCTGGGGGTGGCCCTCCAACATGGCGACGAGCCGCTGGCCCACGGTACCTGTCGCGCCCAGAATGCCCACACGAACTTGTGCTGCCACGTGCCTCCCTTTCGGCCGTCAAAAGTACCATTCCGACCTTGACGCGGCCCGGTCGGGGGGTAAGTGTGGACCGATGACCGGCGTGACGGTCCGCGTCCCAGGCACCACGGCGAACCTGGGATCCGGGTTCGACTTCTTGGGGATGGCGGTCGAACGCTGGTTGCAGGTCCGGGCCCGGTGCGTGGACGACCGGTCCGCGCCGGCTGTCGCGATTGAGCGGCATGGTGCGCTCAGTGACCTAGGGGCACCGCCGGAGCAGGATCTGATCTACCGCGGATTCGCCGCCGCCTGCCGTGCCGCGGGACGTGACGTGCCCGACCGGCTGTCGTTCGCCGCCGACTCCGATATTCCCGTCAGCCGGGGGCTTGGCTCCTCCGCCGCCGCGATCGTTGCCGGCGCGGCCGCGGCCAATCTCCTGCTCAACCTCGACCTCGGGCCTGAGGCCCTGCTCGCGCTGGGGACCGAGATCGAGGGACACCCGGACAACGTGGCGCCAGCCGTGTATGGCGGCGCATGCCTGGTCCTGCACCGGCCTGCCGGAGGATTGTTGGCCGTTCCGATCGAGATCCACGCCGCGCTCGCGTTCGTCTTCGCGATCCCCGAGCTGCGGGTCGAGACCACGCGCGCGCGCGCGGCCCTTCCGGCTGCCATTCCGCATGCCACGGCCGTCCAGGCCGCGGCGCGCGGCGCCGCATTGATCCACAGGCTCCACGGCGTCCGCCCGCGCGGCCGGCGCGTACGGGGCCACGCTGAGCGGGTCCGGTCCCACAGTGGTCGCTCCCACAACGCGGGCGCGTGCAGCCGCGGTGGGGGAGGCCATGGTCCGCGCGTGGGGGGAACTCGAGGTCAACGCCGAGACTTTCGTCGTCACGCGCCGCGTGAACGGCTGCGATGCCGCGTAGCACACAGGTCCACAAGTTCGGGGGCGCGTCGCTGGCCACCGCCGAGGCGATGGCGCACGCAGTCAGCATCGTGCTCGCCCATCGTCCTGGTCCGATCGTGGTTGTGGTCTCCGCGCTAGCGGGTGTCACCGACGCGCTACTCGATATCGCCACCAAGGGACTGCGCGGCGGGGCGACGGCCCTGCGCCGCAAGCACAGCGCGCTCGCCCGCGCCCTGTTCACCG